>NZ_JBEXCW010000039.1:0-74835 GCF_040605435.1 Streptomyces sp. NPDC005574 | reverse complement strand
GGGGCCCCTCCGGGCGGAGGGGCCCCTTCACGTCGTACGACAGGGCGGCCTGTGGCGGCCGGTGTGCCTAGCCGTGCCAGCTGTGCGGTGCGCGGAAGCCGGGCTCGCGCTCCAGGCGGCGCCAGCCGGCCTTGGGGTGCTTGCGGTGGGTGGGGGCCGCCGGGGCGGCCGCCGCGCGGGCCAGGAGGACGGCCGTGATCGCGGCGACTTCCTCGGGGTCGGCGTGGCCCTTCTCGACACGGATGTCAGGCGTCGTCATAGGTCTCAGTCTCCGTGGATGAGGTTTCCGCGGGGCAACCGGTGGGTTACCTCGGATCCGCTGGATTACTGCGGGGGGTTGCCGTGCTTGCGGGAGGGCAGGTCGGCGTGCTTGCTGTGCAGCATCGCCAGTGACTGGATCAGGACCTCGCGGGTCTCCGCGGGGTCGATCACGTCGTCCACCAGTCCACGCTCGGCCGCGTAGTACGGGTGCATGAGCTCGGACTTGTACTCC
The DNA here is from genome assembly GCF_040605435.1 of Streptomyces sp. NPDC005574. NCBI lineage: Bacteria > Bacillati > Actinomycetota > Actinomycetes > Kitasatosporales > Streptomycetaceae > Streptomyces > Streptomyces sp. NPDC005574. The sequence goes on along the minus strand of NZ_JBEXCW010000039.1, from coordinate 74,342 downwards.
TTGACCATGCGGGCCCGCATGGCCTCGGGGTCCTCGGCGTCCGCGATCTGGCGGCGGAAGATGACGTTGGCGGCGCCTTCCGCGCCCATCACGGCGATCTCGTTCGTCGGCCAGGCGTACGTGAGGTCGGCGCCGATGGACTGGCTGTCCATGACGATGTAGGCGCCCCCGTAGGCCTTGCGCAGGATGAGGGAGATCCGCGGGACGGTCGCGTTGCAGTAGGCGTAGAGGAGCTTGGCGCCGTGGCGGATGATCCCGCCGTGCTCCTGGTCGACGCCGGGGAGGAAGCCGGGCACGTCGAGGAAGGTGACGATCGGGATGTTGAAGGCGTCGCACATCTGGACGAAGCGCGCGGCCTTCTCACTGGCCTCGATGTCCAGGACGCCGGCCAGGGACTGCGGCTGGTTGGCGACGATGCCCACCACCTGGCCGTCGAGGCGGGCCAGGGCACAGATGATGTTGCGGGCCCAGCGCTCGTGGATCTCCAGGTAGTCGCCGTCGTCGACGATCTCCTCGATGACCTTGGCCATGTCGTAGGGTCGGTTGCCGTCCGCCGGGACCAGGTCCAGGAGGACGTCGGAGCGCCGGTCGGCCGCGTCGGTGGACTCCACGCGCGGCGGGTTCTCCCGGTTGTTCTGCGGGAGCATCGACAGGAGGTAGCGCACCTCGGCGATGCACGTCTCCTCGTCGTCGTAGGCGAAGTGGCAGACACCGCTGGTCTCGGCGTGCACGTCCGCGCCGCCCAGGCCGTTCTGGGTGATCTCCTCGCCGGTGACGGCCTTGACGACGTCCGGGCCGGTGATGAACATCTGCGAGGTCTCGCGGACCATGAAGACGAAGTCGGTAAGGGCCGGTGAGTAGGCCGCGCCGCCCGCGCACGGGCCGAGCATCACGCTGATCTGCGGGATGACGCCGGAGGCGCGGGTGTTGCGCTGGAAGATGCCGCCGTAGCCGGCGAGCGCGCTGACGCCCTCCTGGATACGGGCGCCCGCGCCGTCGTTCAGGGAGACCAGCGGGGCACCAGCCGCGATGGCCATGTCCATGATCTTGTGGATCTTCGTGGCGTGGGCCTCGCCCAGCGCGCCGCCGAAGATGCGGAAGTCGTGGGCGTAGACGAAGACCGTACGGCCCTCCACCGTGCCCCAGCCGGTGATGACCCCGTCGGTGTGCGGCCGCTTGGCCTCCAGGCCGAAGCCGGTCGCCCGGTGCCGGCGCAGCTGCTCGACCTCCCGGAACGTGCCGGGGTCCAGGAGCAGCTCGATGCGCTCCCGGGCGGTCAGCTTGCCCTTGGCGTGCTGCGCCGCGGTCGCCTTCTCGCCGGGGCCGGCCAGTGCCTGCGCACGGATCTCGTGCAACTCGGCCACTCGCCCGCGGGCGTCCGTCGGCTCACCCGTCGCCTCGCTCAGCGGCTCGCTGGTCGACTCACCCGGCGCCTCATCCAAAACGGTCATGTAGCGACCTTACGAAGTCCGGCAAGGAAAGCGAGCCGTCGACTCCGTACAGTCTCCGACCCGTTTTCCTGGTACCCCTATACAGAACCGGGGCGGCGTGCAGGGCTTCTGACTGCTCAGGGGGCGTCGGGCTTGTGGAGGTCACACAAAGAGGCGGGTTGAGAGTCACCTCACATCCGCGGGCGGAGCGACCCTGTTCCGGTGACCCCGGCCGGGCGCGGCGCACGCTCTGCCGCAAGGGTCTGGACCAATCCGTCACCGCGGAGCGGCCTCCGCGCCGGGATCGCCGCGGAAATCCCGGACGGTTAGCCCGAACGGGTCGGTCGCCACGATATCCCCCTGGACATCCGGCCGGGGATGTTGAACATTGAACGGAATAGGACTACGGTCATCCGTGTTGGCATCGTTGAACGTTCAACAAGCTCTCGTCAGGAGAACATCATGGGCATCTTCGGCCGCAAGACGGACACCACCGACACCGCCGGCACCACCCTCACGACCGACGCACCCGCCGCCGTGAACCCCGAGCTGGCCGCTCTCAGCGGCGACTACACGATCGACCCGTCCCACACCTCGATCGGCTTCGTCGCCCGCCACGCCATGGTCACCAACGTCAAGGGCAAGTTCCTCGACTTCAGCGGCACGCTGCACCTCGACGGCAGCGACCCGTCGAAGTCCACGGCGTCCCTCGACGTCACGATGGACAGCATCGACACGGGTTCGGCCGACCGCGACGGCCACCTCAAGAGCGCCGACTTCTTCAAGACGGACGAGTTCCCGACGATGACCTTCCGCTCCACCAAGGCGGAGGCCCTCGGCGGCGACGACTACCGCATCACCGGTGACCTGCAGATCCTCGGCGTCACCCGGCCGCTCACCATCGACCTGGAGTTCAACGGCGCCGCGAAGGACCCCTTCGGCAACGACCGCGTCGGCTTCGAGGGCAAGGCGGAGATCCTGCGCTCCGAGTTCGGCCTGAGCTGGAACGCCGCACTGGAGACGGGCGGTGTGCTGATCTCCGACAAGATCAAGCTGAACTTCGACATCTCGGCGATCAAGAACGTCTGAGCCGCCGGCCCGCAGGCCCGCAGGATCCGAGAGCGCCCGCCCTCCACGACAGGTGGAAGACGGGCGCTCGGTCGTGCCCGGCCCTCACTCCGGGGCGGATTCCACGGGGCGGATTCCAGGGGTCGGATTCCAGGGGGCGGCCGTAGGCCGAAACGGTGTCCGCGGGGACGGAAACCCGGTCGTGCCAGGTCCCGGGGGGTCGCCGGGCGTGGCCGGATCGTGCCCCTTGCGGGGGTGCCGGCGGAGTTCTCATAATCCAGCAACGGATTTGACCTGCCCATGCCAGATCATGGCCGTCTCTTTGCCGCTCGTTTTGACATGTACTGGTCATCACGTTCGGCTCCGTCCCCGAGGTCGACCCCCTACGGAAGGCATCACCTTGAAGAAGCTCCTCACGGCCCTCAGGAGATGCGCCGCTGCCGGCGCCGCCGCACTCGCGATCGCGAGCCTTCAGCCCGTGTCGGCCGCCGAGGCCGCCCCGGCGCCCGTCGTCGGCGGCACCCGCGCCGCGCAGGGCGAGTTCCCGTTCATGGTCCGGCTCTCCATGGGCTGCGGCGGCGCGCTCTACACCCAGCAGATCGTGCTCACCGCCGCGCACTGCGTGGGCGCGACCGGCGCCAACACCGGCATCACCGCCACCGCCGGCGTCGTGGACCTCCAGTCCACCACCGGCCGCGTGCAGGTGAGGTCCACCAAGGTCTACCGGGCCCCCGGCTACAACGGCAACGGCAAGGACTGGGCGCTGATCAAGCTCGCCGCGCCCATCAACCTGCCGACTCTGAAGATCGCCACCACCACCGCCTACAACACCGGCACCTTCACCATCGCGGGCTGGGGTTCCGCCAGCGAGGGCGGCGCCCAGCAGCGCTATCTGCTGAAGGCCACCGTGCCGTACGTCAGCGACGCCACCTGCCGTTCCTACAGCGGCTACAGCGGCCTGGTCGCGAGCGACGAGCTCTGCGCCGGCTACACCGCGGGCGGCACCGACACCTGCCAGGGCGACTCCGGCGGTCCGATGTTCCGCCGGGACAGCGCGAACGCCTGGATCCAGGTCGGCATCGTCAGCTGGGGCATAGGCTGCGCCCGCGCCAACGCCCCCGGCGTCTACAGCGAGGTCTCGACCTTCGCCTCCGCCATCGCCTCGGCCGCGTCCACGCTCTGAGGCGCGGCCTCTTCCTTCCGTACGACGGCCACGGGTCCGGCGCTCTGTGCGCCGGACCCGTTTCCCCTGCGTCGTCCGGGCGTCCCCGGCGCGGTCAGAACCCGCCGCCGCCGAAGTCCCCGCCCCCGCCGCCGTCGAAGCCACCGCCGAAGTCCCCGCCCCCGCCGCCGTCGAAGCCGCCGCCGAAGTCGCCGGGGTCGAAGTCGGGGCCGGAGACGTCGCCGCCGTCGTAGCCGCCGAAGTCCCCGTAACCGGAGCCGTAGTCCGCCGCGTAGGCGGGGGCGGCCATCATGCTGCCCAGGACCGTGCCGACCAGCAGGCCGGGCAGGATGCCACCGCCGAAGTAACCGCCCGCCCAGGGGCCGTAGGCCGGCCCCGCGTCCCAGTACGGACGGCGGCCGTGGTCGGTGTCGACCTCGCGGACCATCGGGTCACGGCCGTCCGCCAGCCGGGTCCGGTCGGCCGCGCAGACGGGTACCTCGCGGGGTATGCCGGCCTGCGGGGTCCACAGGGCGCCGGCGACCGAGGGCCCGTGGCGGGGGTCGAAGAAGCAGGGCGGCCGGCGTTCGGGCAGGGGCAGACCACCCCGGCGGGCGGCGAGCTGGGCGAGCGAGAAGCGGCCGTCCTCCAGGGCGCCGGTGACCGCCCGTACGTCCTCGGGCCGCCGCGCCTGCGCCATGTACGTCTTCGCCTGTTCGTAGGCGTCCAGCGCGCGTTCGTAGTCGGCGCGCATGCTGTCGTCGGCGCCCGCCTCCGCCGGGTGGAAGTCGAGACGGTCGAGTTCCTCGCCGAACGCGGTGATGTCCTCGTCGACCACGACCCGCAGCCGCTCCAGCGCGGCCCGCTGTTCCTCCTCCCGGCGCCGCCGGTTGCGCCGGACGAGCGTGTACGTGCCGGCCCCGCCGACCACCACCACCACGCCGAGGGCGATCAGCGCGGTGGTGGACACCCCGGCGCCGCCGTCGTGGGAGGTGCCCCAGGACGAGGGCGCCGAGCCGCGCATGGCGGGGAGTGCGTTGCGGGTGAAGTCGTCCAGCTGGGCCCGGGCCTCCTCCCCGCGCACGCTGGTGACGAGGTTCCGCACGGCCGCGCGGGGCAGGACGGCGGAGTCGGCGCGGGCGTCGAAGCGGTCGCCGAGGCGGATCGCGTAGAGACCGGTGACGCCGGTGTCGGTGCGCAGCTTGGTGAACAGGTCCTCGGTCGGGTAGCCGGCGGGCAGCACGGCGACGAAGAGCGGCCGGTCCGCCGCCTTGATCTGCCGTGCGAGGGCGTCGGCGTCGGCCACGGACATCTGGGACCTCGCCGCGGGGTCGACGTAGACGGGGTTCTCGCGCAGCGCCGCGGCGACGGTGGAGACGTCCGTGGCGGCGGACGCGGGCCCCGGCCCCACCGCCAGCACGGCCAAGGCGGCGAGCAGCAGGGCCGACAGCAGCCCTGGGAGGCTTCGGGTGCGGTAGGGGGCCTTCATGATTCGAAGCTACCCGAAGCCTCCCAGAACATGACACGGTGCTGGTGGGAGGTGCTGTCCGGCTCAGGCCGCCAGGTAGGCCTCCCGCAGCTTCCGCACGGCCGCGCCGTACCGGCCGGTCAGCAGGAGGTGGTCGGCGTCGGCGAACGGCTTCGACACCGCCGCCGTGAGACGGCCGCCTGCCCGCTGCTGCACGATCAGGCGGGCCCGGGCGACGAGCGCGCCGCCCGCCTCCCGCGCGCCGGTGCGCTCGGCCACCGCGGCCGCCGCGGCGAGCACCTTCAGCGTGCTCGCGCCGCCGCGCGGCACCTTGGTCAGGGTCGTCAGGCCCCAGCCGTAGGGGAACTGCGGGTCGTACGCGGTGTCGCCGACGTTGATCGGCAGCTGGGCCTCGGACCGGGGCCAGGTGACCGGGAGCTGCCCGGTGAAGGGCCGCCTGCCGTAGAGGACGTCCGCGACGCCGTCGCCCTCGGTGCCGGGCAGCCAGGAGGCCACCAGGGCGTCGATGTCGCCGAGCCGGTCGCCGATGAGCTGGGGGCGCCCGGAGACGATCAGGACCGCGCACTTCATGGCCGCGCACACCCGGTCCACGGCCGCCCGATCGGCGGCGGTCAGCTCCAGGTCGTTGCCGTTGCCGACGTCTCCGACGCCCTCGGCGTACGGGGTCTCACCGACGACGACCACACCGACGTCGTAGCCCTGGGTGGGCGCCGAGGCGTCCTGGGAGTACGTGACGTCGCCGCCGGCGTTCCGCAGCCCCTCCAGGACGGTGGTGCCCGGGGTGATGTCGCCGGAGGAGCCCTGCCAGGTGACGGTCCAGCCGCCGGTCTGGTTGCCGATGTCGTCGGCGTTGGATCCGGCCACGTAGACCTTCTGCGACTTCCTCAGGGGCAGCACCCCGCCCGCGTTCTTCAGCAGCACCTGGGACTCGGCCGCCGCTTGGCGGGCCACGGCCCGGTGCTTGGGGGAGCCGATGGCCTGGGCGCCGGTGGTGTCGGCGTAGGGGTGCTCGAAGAGGCCGAGCCGGAACTTCTGGGTCAGGATGCGGGACACCGCGTCGTCGATCCGGTGCTCGCTGATCCGGCCGGCCTCGACCTCGTCCACGAGCGTGCTGTGGAAGTCCTTGTAGGCGTACGGGACCATGATCATGTCGAGGCCCGCGTTGACCGACGTACGGACGTCCGAGGCGTAGTCGCCCGGGATCTGGTCGATGCCGGCCCAGTCGCTGATGACGAAGCCGTCGAAGCCCATGCGGTTCTTCAGCACCCCGTTGATCATGTCGGCGCGGGCGTGCATCTTGACCGGGCCCCTGCCGTCGCCGATGACGTCCAGGGAGGAGTACGAGGGCATGACCGAGCCGACCCCGCGGTCGACGGCCTCCTGGAACGGGGTCAGGTGGACGGCCTCCAGCTGCTGCCGGGTGACCCGGGTGACGCCCTGGTCGAGGGTGTACGTCCCGGTGGTCGAGGTGCCGTAGCCGGTGCCGCCGTCGCCCACGAAGTGCTTGGCCGTGGCCAGGACCTTGTCGTGGTCCTTGAGGTCGCTGCCGTCCCGGGCACCCTGGAGGCCCTGGACGACGGTCTCCATGGACTTCACGAGCGCCGGGTCCTCGCCGAACGACTCGTAGGAGCGGCCCCAGCGTTCGTCGCGGCTGACGCACAGGCAGGGCGCGAAGTCCCAGGGGATGCCGGTGGCGCGGACCTCCGCGGCGGTCACCGCGCCGGTGCGCCCGGCGAGCCGGGGGTCACGGGTCGCGCCGATGCCGATGTTGTGCGGCATGACGGTGGCGCCGACCAGGTTGTTGTGGCCGTGCACCGCGTCGACGCCGTAGATCAGCGGGATCTGGAAGCGGGTGGCCTGCGCCCGCAGCTGGAAGGCGTCGATCATCTTCGCCCACCCCTCAGGGGTGTTGGGCGTCGGGGTGGAGCCGCCGCCGGACAGCAGCGAGCCGAGGGCGTAGGCGGCGATGTCACCGGGGGCGGTGACCGCTCCGCGTTCGGCCTGGGTCATCTGACCGGCCTTCTCCGCCAGGGACATCCGGGACACCAGGTCGGCGACCCGCTTGCGGACGGGCAGTTTCGGGTTCAGGTACGGCAGTCCGTGGGCGTCGATCACCACCTGCGGGGTCTCGGCCGGGGCCTTGGCGCCGGTGACGGTCAGCGCGATCGGGATCGTCTCGGCGGCCTCGGCGGCTTTGTCGCCTAGTGTGCGCACGCGCACCGTCCGGGTGGTGCCGGAGGCGGTGCCGGCGGGGAAGGTGATCGTGCCGCTGACGGGCGTGTAGTCCCGGCCCGGCCGGGCGGTGCCGTCGGTGGTCGTCCGGTAGGCGACGGTCACGGGTTCGTCGATCGGGACGGAGCCGGTCGTGGCGACGGTGACCCGGACCGAGGCCGTGGCGCCCTCCCGGACCGGGTGGACGGCGGAGTCGGTGGTGACGGAGGCCCGCAGCGACTGGTCGGCCCTGCCGTACACCTCGACGTCGTCCATGGCGAACGTGCCCTTGACGCCGGTGGGCAGGGTGAGGGCGTATCCCCACATCCGGGTCAGGCCCAGGACGTGGTCGATGCCGCCGACGGGCTGGTAGTCCGTGCGATAGGTGAAGTCGGTGAAGGGCAGCGAGATCTGTTTCCAGCCGGTGAAGTCGTCGCTGAAGGAGGTCGTCCAGAGCTCGGAGGCCTCGCCGTGGGCGCCGCCGTCCTTGATCTCGAAGGCGATCTTCTTGCCGCTGCCGCGGCCCTCCCACCAGAAGCGGACGCCCTGGTGGGCGGACCAGTCGTGGGCGGGCCGGTCGGCGGCGTAGTCGTGGGTGAAGCCGCCGTAGCCGCTGATGTCGTAGGTCCCGGTGAGGACCTTGGCGCCCTCGGGCGCGTCGTCCCGGGCGGTCAGCGCGAGGGTGGGCGGGTCGTCGGTGTCGCCGCCCCAGGTGAAGAGGCCCTCGGCGGGCTGGGCGGCGAAGGGCACCTCGCCCTCGAAGCGGTCGACGGCGGTGGGGGCGGGGTCGTCGGCTCCGGACGCCGTGGCGGCCGTGGCGAGCGGGAGCAGGGTGGTGAGAAGTGCGGCGGAGGCGAGCAGGGCGGTTCTTCGCATGGACCATTCCTCGGCTCTCGTAGTCCACTCATGACTTAGCTCACGCCGTGAGTTAACTGGCGCCCCGTGAGGCCGTCAAGACATCACACCGGAACCGGTGCGAGTCGGCGGTGCGGCCGGATCGAAGGGGTCGTCACTTCGGAAAGTGAACGCGCACCCCCTTGACGTGTACACAAAGTCGCCCTTTACTCACGCCTCGCATGCCTCCCATCCCCCACCTCTCGAAGGGCGGCGCACCATGAGGAGTTCCACTCGGGCGGTCCGGCTGCTACTGGCCGGGCTCCTGACGACCGCCGGGTTCACGGCCGCGACCGGGCCGGCGCACGCGGCCGGCGAGCAGGTCACCGCCTGGCTGACCACCACCGACGACAGCGGCGGACGCCACGTGGTCCGCGGACTCCAGGCCCAGACGCCGTTCGCCTTCCAGTCCGGCTCCGGTGGCGGCGGCGAGCACATCACCGTGGACGAGAACACCCGCTACCAGACCTTCACCGGCGGCGGCGCCTCCTTCACCGACACCGCGGCCTGGCTGATGAACAGCAGCGGGGCGCTGTCCGCGGCGGCCCGGGACGCGGCCATGACGAAACTGTTCTCCCCGACGCAGGGGATCGGGCTGTCGTTCCTGCGCAACCCGATGGGCGCCTCCGACCTGGCCCGGTACGGCTACACCTACGACGACGTGCCGGCCGGACAGACGGATCCCTCGCTGTCCCGGTTCTCCCTCGCGCACGACCTCGCGGACGTCGTGCCGCTGACGAAACAGGCCCTGCGGCTCAACCCGTCCCTCACCGTCATGGCCTCCCCGTGGACCGCCCCGGCCTGGATGAAGGACAGCGGGCAGCTCAACGGCGGATGGCTGAAGGCGGAGGACTACGGCGCCTACGCCTCGTACTTCGTGAAGTACCTCCAGGGCTACCGCGACCAGGGCGTCCCGGTCTCCTACGTGACGGCGCAGAACGAGCCGACGTGCTGCTCGGGGTACCCGTCGATGAGCTGGAACGCGAGCGGCCTGGCGTACTTCACCAGGAGCGAGCTGCTGCCGAAGCTCCAGGCGGCCGGCCTGTCGACGAAGGTGCTGGCCCACGACTGGAACTGGGACGTGTACGACTCCTACGCCGCCCAGACCGTGGACGACCCGGCGGTCCGCTCGCACCCGAACTTCGGCGGGATCGCCTGGCACGGCTACGGCGGTGACGTCGGCCGGCAGACCTCGCTGCACGACCAGTACCCGCAGCTCGACGCGTTCGGCACCGAGCACTCGGGCGGCACCTGGATCGCCGACCAGCAGCGCGAGGACATGCTCGACATCGTCGACTACACGCGGAACTGGGCGAAGTCGGTGACCAAGTGGTCGCTGGCCGTGGACCAGAACATGGGGCCGCACAACGGGGGCTGCGGCACCTGCACCGGGCTGGTCACCGTGCACGACGGGGACGGCGCGAGCGGCACGGTCGACTACACGATCGAGTACTACACGATGGGGCACCTGACGAAGTTCGTACGGCCGGGCGCGCAGCGGATCGCCTCGACGGCCTCGTCCGCCGTGCCGAACGTGGCGTGGCGCAACCCGGACGGCAGCAAGGCGCTGATCGCCTACAACGGCTCCTCCGCGGCGCGGACGGTGACCGTCGACTGGGGCGGGCAGCACGCGACGTACTCCCTGCCCGCCAGGACGTCCGCGACCTTCACCTGGGCGGGGACGCAGTCCGGCGGCGGGAACGCGACCGGGGCGCTCGCCGGTCTGGCCGGCAGGTGCCTGGACGTGGCGGGCGGTTCGAGCACGAACGGCACGGCCGTCCAGCTCTACGACTGCAACGGCTCGGCCGCCCAGCAGTGGACCGTGCGGGCGGACGGCTCCCTGCGGGCGCTCGGCAAGTGCCTCGACGTGACCTCGGCCTCGACGGCGGACGGCGCGAAGACCCAGTTGTACGACTGCAACGGGACCGGCGCCCAGCAGTGGTCGTACAACGCCTCGACGGGTGACGTGGTCAACACGGCGGCGAACAAGTGCCTCGACGTCAGCGACAACTCCTCGGCGAACGGGGCCCGGGCACAGATCTGGTCGTGCACGGGCGCCGCCAACCAGAAGTGGCAGCTGCGGTAGGGGCGGGCGGGTGCCCTGGCGAGCCCGGCGGCTCGCCGGGGACCCCGGCGGCTGTGGACGCCCGGGGGCGTCGGTGCGGTTCGGCCCGGCGCGCCTCCGGGGAGTCCCGCCTGGTGCCTACTCGGCGGGCTCCACGCCCGCCCGCAGCAGCCCGTAGGCGTACGCGTCCTCCAGAGCCTGCCAGGAGGCGGCGATGACGTTCTCCGCCACGCCCACCGTCGACCACTCCCCCGTGCCGTCGGAGGTCGAGATGAGGACCCGCGTCGTGGACTGGGTGCCGTGCACGCCCTCCAGGATGCGGACCTTGTAGTCGACGAGCTCCAGCTTGGCGAGCTGGGGGTAGATCGTCTCCAGAGCCACCCGCAGCGCCCGGTCCAGGGCGTTGACCGGGCCGTTGCCCTCGGCGGTGGCGACGATGCGCTCGCTCTTGGCCCACAGCTTGACCGTGGCCTCGTTGGCGTGGCTGCCGTCGGGACGGTCCTCGACGATGGCGCGCCAGGACTCGACCTGGAAGTACTTCAGGGGCTTGCCGTCGACCTCCGCGCGCAGCAGCAACTCGAAGGAGGCGTCGGCCGCTTCGTAGGTGTAGCCCCTGAGTTCGCGTTCCTTGACCCGCTCGACGACCCGGCCGACCAGTTCGCGGTCGCCGCCCAGGTCGACGCCGAGCTCCTTGCCCTTGAGCTCGATCGACGCGCGGCCCGCCATGTCGGAGACCAGCATCCGCATGGTGTTGCCGACCTGCTCGGGGTCGATGTGCTGGTAGAGGTCGGGGTCGACCTTGATCGCGGAGGCGTGCAGGCCGGCCTTGTGGGCGAAGGCCGAGACGCCGACGTAGGGCTGGTGGGTGGAGGGGGTGAGGTTGACGACCTCCGCGATCGCGTGCGAGATGCGGGTCATCTCGCGCAGCTTCCCGTCGGGCAGGACCTTCTTGCCGTACTTGAGCTCCAGGGCCGCCACCACCGGGAACAGGTTGGCGTTGCCGACCCGCTCGCCGTAGCCGTTGGCCGTGCACTGGACGTGGGTCGCGCCCGCGTCCACCGCGGCGAGGGTGTTGGCGACCGCGCAGCCCGTGTCGTCCTGGGCGTGGATGCCGAGGCGGGCGCCGGTGTCGGCCAGGACCGTCGAGACGACCGCCTGGACCTGCGCGGGGAGCATGCCTCCGTTGGTGTCGCACAGGATGACCACGCTCGCGCCGGCCTCCGACGCCGTACGGACGACGGCTTTGGCGTACTCGGGGTTCGCGCGGTAGCCGTCGAAGAAGTGCTCGCAGTCGACGAACACCCGGCGGCCCTGGGCGCACAGGTGGGAGACGGTGTCCCGCACCATCTCCAGGTTCTCCTCCAGCGTCGTGCGCAGGGCGAGTTCGACGTGCCGGTCGTGGGACTTCGCGACCAGGGTGATCACCGGGGCGCCGGACTCCAGCAGCGCCCTGACCTGCGGGTCCTCCGAGGCCTTGGCGCCGGCCCGGCGGGTGGCGCCGAACGCGACGAGCTCGGCGTGCCGGAAGTCGATCTCCTCGCGGGCGCGGGCGAAGAACTCGGTGTCGCGCGGGTTGGCGCCGGGCCAGCCGCCCTCGATGAAGCCCACGCCGAAGTCGTCCAGGTGCCGTGCGATGGCCAGCTTGTCGGCGACGGTGAGGTTGATGCCCTCGCGCTGGGCTCCGTCGCGCAGGGTGGTGTCGAAGACGTGGAACGAGTCGTCGAGCTCGCTGGTTTCCGTCATGGTGTCAAGCTCCTGTGTCGGATCTCGGTCTGTACCGGAATGACCGGCTCCACCGTCCTCCAATGATCCCTCGCGCTGCGCTCCCGGCTTGAGGTGGGCCAGAAAAGCGAAAAACCCCTCGCGGGTGCGAGAGGTCTGCGCGCGGGTCGAGAACGACGGTGTCCGCCCGTACCTGGTCGTACGTGGCGGTCACTGCGGACCGGCGCGCCTGCTGCCAATAATCGTGGCGAACGAGAGCACGTTGGCAGTCTGGCACAAGCCGCCGCCGTGCTCACCGTCCGTCTCAGGATGCGAACGGCGGGTGGTCCGGGCCTCCCAGGTTCTGGTCCAGGAACTCGCGCACATGCCCGAGGACCTGCTCGCGGTCGGTGCCCCGCAGTCCGATCGCCACATGGATGGAGAAGCCGTCGAGCAGCGCCCGCAGGCGGGCCGCGAAGCGGTCGGCGTCGACCGGGCGGAACTCGCCGCGGGAGGCGCCCTCGGCGAGAAGCGCGACCAGGTCGCGGTGCCAGGCGCCCTCGATGGCGGCCTGCCGGTCGCGGGCGTCGGCGTCGGCGGCGGCGGCGGCGTACTGCGAGCGGTTCCACACCTCCAGCCACAGCGTCCAGTGCGGGTCGCGGTGGCCGTCGGGCACGTACAGGTCGACGTAGGCGTCGAGGCGGGCGCGCGCGGTGGCCGCGGTGGTGAGCAGCCGGCCGCGTTCGGCGCCGAGCCGGCCCTCGCTCCACTCCAGGGTCCGCAGCAGGAGTTCGTCCTTGGAGCGGAAGTAGTAGAGGAGGTGGCCGCTGCTCATGCCGACCTCGCGTCCCAGCGCCGCCATGGTGAGCTGCTCCAGGCCCCGCTCCGCGATCATCTCCATGGCGGCGGCCAGGACGTGCTCACGCGGCGGCGCGTTCTTCCGCGTCCGTGCCGCTTCGGCCATCCCCGGCTCCTAGATCCTCGGCTGCTGCTGGGTGACGCAGTGGATGCCACCGCCGCCGGAGAAGATCGTACGGGCGTCCACCAGGGTCACCGTCCGGTCGGGGAACAGGCGGCGGAAGATCCCGGCGGCGATCTCGTCGCGCGGGTCGTCGAAGCCGCACAGGACGACCCCGCCGTTGCACAGGTAGTGGTTGATGTAGGAGTGGTCGGCCCAGTGCCCGTCCGCCTCCAGGACGGTGGGGGCGGCCACCTCGACGACCTCCAGGCGGCGCCCCCGCGCGTCGGTCTGCGCCCGCAGCAGGCCGATGACCTCCCGGCTCACCTCGTGGTCGGGGTGCGCGGGGTCCGGCTGGTGGTGGGCGACGACGACACCGGGGCGGGCGAACGCGGCGACGATGTCGACGTGGCCGAGGGTGCCGAAGCCGTGCGGAGGGTAGTCGCCGGTGAGGCCGCGCGGCAGCCAGATCGCCTTGCGGGTGCCGAGCTGGGCGTGGATCTCCGCCTCGACCTCCGCCTTCGACCAGTGCGGGTTGCGCTCGGGGCCGAGCTGCACGGTCTCGGTGAGCAGGACCGTGCCCTCGCCGTCGACGTGGATGGCCCCGCCCTCGTTGACGAGCTTCGAGGCGTACGTCCGGGCCCCCGCGAGGTCCGCGACGTGCGCGGCGATCTTCGCGTCGTGCTCCCAGCGGGCCCAGCTCTGGGCGCCCCAGCCGTTGAACGTCCAGTCGACGGCGGCGAGTTCGCGCCCGTTCGTCAGGAAGGTCGGGCCGATGTCGCGCATCCACGCGTCGTCGAGGTCGCGCTCGACGGTGTCAATCCCCGGGCCGAGCAGGGCGCGCGCCCCGGCCGACTGTCCGGGGCCGCACACCACGGTCACCGGTTCGAAGCGGCGGACCGCGCGGGCGACCGACGCCCAGGCGGCGCGGGCGTCGGCGAGGTCCCCGGGGTCGTCGAAGGTGGGGTTGGGGCCCGGCCACGCCATCCAGGTGCGCTCGTGCGGGGTCCACTCGGCGGGCATGCGGAAGCCGTCGGCGGCAGCAGACATGGTGATCCTTAGAGGAAGTACAGGCGGTTGAGGGAGACCGAGTCGGCCGGTCCGGAGCGCAGCGGCTCGCCGTCGAGGGTGACCAGCCCGGTGTTCCGGTCGACGTCGACCGAGCCGGTACGGGAGTTGAGACGCAGGTCGGCCGGGCCGATCCCGCGGGTGCCGCGGACGGCGACGCGGCGGCGCCGGGTCGGCATGCGGTCACCGCCCTGGTCGAGGGCCGCCCGGGCGACGAAGGCGACCGAGAGGTCGGCCGGGGTCGCGCCGTACGCCCCGAACTGCGGTCCCAGCACGAGGGGTTCGCAGGTGTCGGTGGCGGCGTTCGGGTCGCCGACCACGCCGTAGGCGGGGAAGCCGGACTTGAGCACGAGCTGCGGTTTGGCGCCGAAGTACTCCGGCCGCCACAGCACGATGTCGGCGAGCTTGCCGACCTCGATCGAGCCGACCTCGTGCGAAAGCCCGTGCGCGATGGCGGGGTTGATGGTCAGCTTCGCCATGTAGCGCAGCACGCGCTCGTTGTCGTGGTCCTCGGGCGCGCCGCGCTCGGCCTTCATCTTCCCGGCCATCGCGAAGGTCCGCCGTACGGTCTCGCCGGCGCGGCCCATGCCCTGCGCGTCCGAGGAGGTGATGCCGATCGCGCCCAGGTCGTGCAGGACGTCCTCGGCGCCCATCGTCCCGGCGCGGATGCGGTCGCGGGCCAGGGCTGCGTCGCCGGGCAGGTCGGTCTTCAGGTCGTGGACCGAGACGATCATGCCGTAGTGCTCGGCGACCGCGTCCCGGCCGAAGGGCAGCGTCGGGTTGGTGGAGGAGCCTATGACGTTGGCGACCCCGGCCATCTTCAGCACGTTCGGCACGTGTCCGCCGCCGCAGCCCTCGATGTGGAAGGCGTGGACGGTGCGGCCCTCCAGCACCCGCAGGGTGTCCTCGACCGACAGGCACTCGTTCAACCCGTCGCTGTGCAGGGCCACTTGGACGTCGTACTCCTCGGCGACGCGCAGCGCGGTGTCCAGCGCCCGGGTGTGCGCGCCCATGTCCTCGTGCACCTTGAAGCCGGACGCGCCGCCCTCGGCGAGCGCCTCGACCAGCGGGGCGGGGGACGAGGACGAACCCCGGCCGAGGAAGCCGATGTTGACCGGCCAGGCGTCGAAGGCGTTGAACGCGTGCCGCAGCGCCCAGGGCGAGTTGACGCCGACGCCCCACACCGGGCCGAACTCCTGCCCGATGACGGTGGTCACGCCGGACGCCAGCGACGCCTCCATGATGCGCGGCGACAGCAGGTGGACGTGGGTGTCGACGGCCCCGGCGGTGGCGATGAGTCCCTCGCCGGACACGATGGACGTGCCGGTGCCGACCACGACGTCGACCCCGTCGAGCGTGTCCGGGTTGCCGGCCCGCCCGATCGAGCGGATCCGGCCCTCCCGGATGCCGATGGAGACCTTGCGGATCCCCTGCGCGGCGTCGATCACGACCACGTTGCTGACGACGACGTCGCAGGTCTCGCGGACGGCGGCGGCCTTCAGGTGCAGTCCGTCGCGGGCGGTCTTGCCGAAGCCGGCGAGGAACTCCTCGCCGTGGCGCTGCGCGTCGGACTCGACGCGGACGACCAGGCCGGAGTCGCCGAGGCGCAGGCGGTCGCCGGCCCGGGGGCCGTGGGTGGCGGCGTAGGCGTGCGGGTCGACGTTCATCGGTCGGCTCCCAGGTATCCGCAGGCGACGGCCCTGCGCAGGGCCTCTTCCTTCGCGCCCGGCGCGTCCAGCGCGCCGTCGACGAGGCCGGCGAAGCCGATGGCGACGCGGTCACCGCCGATCGGCAGCAGTCCGGCCTCGACGCTCTCGCCGGGCCCGAAGCGGACCGAGGAGCCTGCCGGCACCGCGAGCCGCATGCCGTAGGCCCGGGCGCGCGCGAAGTCGAGCCGGGGGTTGGCCTCGAAGAAGTGGAAGTGCGAGGTGACGGAGATGGGCACGGTGGCGGTGTTGGTGACCGTCAGCCGGTCCACCGGCTCGGGCTCGGTGTGCGCCGGCCCGGGCAGCAGGGCGCCCGGCCCGTCCGCGCCGAGCCCGCCTCCGCCGATCGGGTCGCTGACGATCGCGAGCCGTGACCCGTCGTCGAAGACGGCCTCGACGTGCACCTCGGTGACGACGTCCGCGACGCCCGGCAGGACGTCGTCGGGGCCGAGCACCGAGCGGGCGGCCTCGACGGCCTCGGCCAGCCGCCTGCCGTCCCGCGCGGCCTCGCACACGGTGTCCGCGATCAGCGCGGTGGCCTCCGGCACGTTGAGCCTGAGGCCGCGGGCCCGGCGGGCGCGGGCCAGCTCCGCGGCACCGAAGAGCAGCAGCCGGTCACGTTCCGTGGGAGTGAGTCTCACGACCCGGCACCTCCAAGCCTTCCTCGATCAGGGCGTCCCCGATTAGAGCAGCACTCTAACCATGAAATCGGCAGCCTGGTCCCGTTGACGGGAAAGCGTTGCAGAGTCCACATTGAGCGTCGCTCAAACCGCCCGCACTCACCAGGCCCGGTAGCCGCCCGGGGAGACCCTTCACGCCGATGGAACAGCGCGGAGTCGACACCGTCCCCGACGGGGAACGCACCAGCGGAGCACGCGGCCTCGTCTCGCTCCTGCTGGGCTCCGACGTGGGCGCCGATCACCCTGATCGGCTTCGCCCGCTGCCGGGTCTACGACGCGGAGGCCCTCCAGGTCTTCAACCGCCGCTCCCGGGGCGGGATCCACTGGTACACGGCCGGCTGGAACATCCCCGCCACCGCCTCCTGGGCCCCCGGCGCGGCCAGCGGGCTGCAGGCCCTGTCCCTGCCGCCGTACGAGGGGCCCGCCGCTGCCCCTGACCGGCGGGGTGGACCGCAGCTTCCCGCTGTCGGGCGCGGTGGGCGCGGTCGCCTGCCTGCTGCTCGCGCCGCGCCCGACGCCCTCCCCGCCCGCTGCCGTGCGGGAGCCGGTTCGCCGGGGACGGGCTCTGATCCCGCTCCGGCCCGGCCCCGGCGCCGTCACCGCCGGCCTGGCTCAGCCCAGCCGGTGCATCCAGCCGTGGGTGTCCTCGGCGATACCGCGCTGGATGTCGAGCAGGGCCCCGCGCAGGGCGAGGGTCACCTCGCCGGGCTCACCGCCGGACTGCCGCCACTCCACGCCCTCGCGCTTGACCGTGCCGACCGGGGTGATGACCGCGGCGGTGCCGCAGGCGAACACCTCGGTGAGGGTGCCGTTCTCGGCGTCGCGCTGCCACTGGTCCACGGAGACGCGTCCCTCCTCGGAGGTGTAGCCGAGGTCGCGGGCGACCGTCAGCAGGCTGTCCCGGGTGACGCCCTCCAGGATCGAGCCGGTCAGGGCGGGCGTGACGATCCGGTCCCCGTACACGAAGTACAGGTTCATCCCGCCGAGCTCCTCGACCCACTTGTGCTCGACCGCGTCGAGGTAGCAGACCTGGTCGCAGCCCTTCGCGGCGGCCTCGGCCTGGGCGAGGAGGGAGGCCGCGTAGTTGCCGCCGGTCTTCGCGTCGCCCATGCCGCCGGGGACGGCGCGGACGCGGTCCTCGGACAGCCAGATGGAGACCGGCCGCACGCCGCCGGGGAAGTACGCGCCGGCCGGGGAGGCGATCACCAGGAAGAGGTACTCGTTGGCGGGCTTCACCCCGAGCCCGACCTCGGTGGCGATCATGAACGGGCGCAGGTAGAGGGACTCCTCGCCGCCGTGCGCGGGGACCCAGTCACGGTCCTGGCGGACCAGCGCGTCGCACGCCTCGATGAACGTCTCGACCGGGAGCTCCGGCATGCCGAGCCGGCGCGCGGAGGACTGGAAGCGGCGGGCGTTCTTCTCGGGGCGGAAGGTGGCCACGCTCCCGTCGGGCTGACGGTATGCCTTGAGGCCCTCGAAGATCTCCTGCGCGTAGTGCAGGGTCATGTTGGCGGGGTCGAGGGAGAGCGGGCCGTACGGCACCAGCTGTCCGTCGTGCCAGCCGCGGCCCTCGGTCCACCTGATCGTCACCATGTGGTCGGTGAAGTGGCGGCCGAACCCGGGGTCGGCCAGGAGCGCCGAGCGCTCGGCGTCGGCCAGCGGGCTGGCGGACGGCTTGAGTTCGATCGTCGTGGGCGTCGTCATGGATGCTTGTCCTTCACCGGTTGTAGTGACGGGCCGCGCTCACGCCCGTACTGCCAGTGGCCAGTGCTAGGACGTCCGAGCATTCCCTCATTCCGCGGCTCCGCGTTCGATTGTCTCAAGAGCGGGGACCGTGGACGAAAACGGCGTGAATGCGGCTCAGGGGATGATGGTGGCACCCGGCGGGGACATACGAAAGCCGCCGGGTACGGAGTGACCCGGCGGCTTCGAAGGTGGTTCGAGGGGCGCGGGGTCAGCCGGCTACTCGTACGGCCAGCGCGTCGCCGATCTCGGCGGTGCTGCGGGCGGGGCCCCCGGCGCGCTCCGCGAGGTCGGCGGAGACGGCGTCCTCGATGCGGGCGGCCTCGGCCTCGTGGCCGAGGTGGCGCAGCAGCAGGGCGACGGACAGGACCGTGGCGCTGGGGTCGGCCTTGCCCTGGCCGGCGATGTCCGGGGCCGAGCCGTGCACCGGCTCGAACATGGAGGGGAACTCGCCGCTCGGGTTGATGTTCCCGGAGGCGGCGACGCCGATGCCGCCGGAGACGGCCGCGGCGAGGTCGGTGATGATGTCGCCGAAGAGGTTGTCGGTGACGATCACGTCGAAGCGCGCGGGGTCGGTGACGAGGTAGATCGTCGCGGCGTCCACGTGGATGTAGTCCGTGGTGACCTCGGGGAACTCCTCGGCCACCTTGTTGAAGACGTTCGTCCACAGGTGCCCCGCGAAGGTGAGCACGTTGTTCTTGTGGACGAGGGTCAGCTTCTTGCGCGGCCGGGCCTGGGCGCGGGCGAAGGCGTCGCGGACCACGCGCTCGACACCGAAGGCGGTGTTGACGGACACCTCGGTGGCGACCTCGTGCTCGGTGCCCTTGCGGATGGTGCCGCCGTTGCCGGTGTACGGGCCCTCGGTGCCCTCGCGGACCACGACGAAGTCGATCTGCGGCTCACCCGCGAGCGGGGTGGCGACACCCGGAAGGAGCCTCGACGGACGCAGGTTGACGTGGTGGTCGAAGGCGAACCGGAGCTTGAGCAGGAAGCCGCGCTCCAGGACGCCGGACGGCACCGACGGGTCGCCGATCGCGCCGAGCAGGATGGCGTCGTGCTGCCTGAGGGCGTCGAGGTCGGCCTCGGTGAGGGTCTCACCGGTCGCGTGGTAGCGCGTGGCGCCGAAGTCGTAGTCCTTGGTCTCCAGCTTCACATCCTGCGGAAGGACGGCGGAGAGGACCTTCAGACCTTCGGCCACGACCTCCTGGCCGATGCCGTCACCGGGAATCACTGCGAGATTGATGCTGCGAGACATGTCGGCACCGTACTCCTTGTCCCATGGGATGACATGCGGTGTCCGCGATCCGGACACCCACACGGGGGAAGGCGTCCGCCCTTCTCCGTGAGTTCACCCGGGCGTGGGGCGGCCGTCGGCTTCCGGCGGGAACGTGAGGAACATGGAGACACCGGACGTCGGCATCCCCGAGCGGCTCGCCCGCCGGATGAGCATGGCGGAGCAGTACGAGTACCTGCGCACGAAGCTGACCCGGCGCCGCACACTGGTCACGGCGGGCGCGGTGGCGGGCGGTCTGCTGACCGGCTGCTCGGGCTCGGGCGCGGGCGTGGCGGCCGGCGCCGCCCCGGCTTCCGCGGCGCCGGTGGAGCGGGTGAACGGTTCCGTCGTGCGCCCCTTCGGCCGTCATCTCGCCTTCGGCGCCGATCCGCGGACACAGATGCGGATCTCCTGGCAGGTGCCGCTGGCGGTCCGCCAGCCGTACGTCCGGATCGGCCCGCGGCCCGACGCGCTCGGCCGGAAGGTCGAGGCCGAGGTGCGCCACCTGCACACCCCGGGGCTGACGGGCGTACGAGCCGCCCTCGACCAGTACTACCTGCACGCGGCCCTGGACGCCCTGGCGCCCGGCACGACGTACTACTACGGCGTCGGCCACGAGGGCTTCGACCCGGCCTCCGCGGCCGGCCGGCACACCATCACGTCCTTCGACACCGCCCCGGCGAGCCCCCGCTAGTTCGTGTTCACCGCCTTCGGCGACCAGGGCGTGAGCCGGGCGGCGGCCGCCAACGACGACCTGCTGCTGCGGCGAAAGCCCGCCTTCCACCTGCACGCGGGCGACATCTGCTACGCCGACGGCAACGGCCGGGGCCTGAAGACCGACGGGTACGACCCCGCCTTCTGGGACCTGTTCCTCAAGCAGAACGAGCCGGTCGCGAGGTCGGTTCCGTGGATGGTGACCACCGGCAACCACGACATGGAGGCCTGGTACTCGCCGGAGGGCTACGGCGGCCAGCTGGCCCGCTTCTCCCTCCCCGACAGCGGCTTCGACCCGCGCACCACCCCGGGCGCCTACACGTTCACCTACGGCAACGTCGGGGTCGTCGCGCTGGACGCCAACGACGTCTCCTACGAGATCCCCGCCAACCTCGGTCACACGGGCGGCCGGCAGACGGCGTGGCTGGACCGGACGCTGGCCGGACTGCGGGCGGACCGGGCGGTCGACTTCGTGGTCGTCTTCTTCCACCACTGCGCCTACTCGACGTCCTCGCACGCCTCCGACGGCGGCGTCCGGGCCGAGTGGCTGCCGCTGTTCGCCAGGCACCAGGTGGATCTGGTGATCAACGGGCACAACCACGTGTACGAGCGGACCGACGCCGTCAAGGACGGCCGGGTCGGCAGGCCGGTCCCGATCGGCGCGAGCACGGACCCCACCCGGGACGGGACCGTGTACGTGACGGCGGGCGGCGGCGGCCGCGACCTGTACGGCTTCCCGCCGGGGGTGAAGGAGAGCTACGAGGGGCGCGTGACCCGCGGCGAATCCGTCGACACCTTCCGGTGGACCCGGTCCGGGGATCCCGACAAGGAGACCGTGGAGTGGTCGCGGGTGCGCTACCGGGGCTTCTCGCTGCTGTCGGTGGAGGCGGTGAGCGGTAGCACCCCGAGGCTCGCGGTGTCGGCGCTCGCGCAGAACGGTGAGCGCATCGACCATTTCGAGGTGCGGCGCGGCGGTTGAGGCCGCGCCGCACCCCGGCGGGTGCGGCTCCCGGCATGAGGGTTCTACCCTTTCGGGCCGCTGCTCAGTGACCGGAGCGCGGCCCGGTGGTTCAGTGACCGGTCGAACCGCCGTTGTCCCGGCGGTCGAGGGCGCGCTGGAGGGCGGCGGCCGCGTTCTTGCGGTCCGACTCGCTGATACGGGAGGTGTGACGGACTCGTCGGCGTGCGGTCGTCTCGGCCATGGGGAATCGGCTCCTTCGAATTCCGGAAGGCGGAAAGGGGATACGAGACGCCGGAAGGGGCGGGGAGCGGTGCCGCAGGGGTTGCCTGCATGGGGCCCGGCTCACGACCGCCATTCGCTTGATCGAGCGAGACGTTCGGCTCCTACAAAAGTAAGCGAGGAGCGCGCGTCTGTCTCCACAATTACTCGGACTTCCTACTATCTGAGACGGCACCCCCCGCCATACCCCCGCGACCTGCGCGTTCCTCTTCCGGAGGGGAAGCGTCCGAAGCCCCCGGAGCCGCCCGCCACGGCGAACGGGCCGGGTCCCGTGAGGACCCGGCCCGTTGCCTGCGCGGGGGCGGTCAGCCCATGTGCGGGTAGGTGTAGTCGGTCGGCGGGACGAGCGTCTCCTTGATGGCGCGGGTCAGCGTCCAGCGCATCAGGTTCTGCGGGGCGCCGGCCTTGTCGTTGGTGCCGGAGGCCCGGCCGCCGCCGAAGGGCTGCTGACCGACGACGGCACCCGTCGACTTGTCGTTGATGTAGAAGTTGCCGGCCGCGTAGCGCAGCTTCTCCATCGTGTACGCGGCCGCCGCGCGGTCGCCGGCGACGACCGAGCCGGTGAGGGCGTAGTCCGAGACCGACTCCATCTGGGCCAGCATCTCGTCGTAGCGCTCGTCCTCGTAGACGTACACCGCGAGGAACGGGCCGAAGTACTCGGTCGTGAAGACCTCGTTCTCCGGGTCCGTGCACTCCACGACGGTCGGGCGGACGAAGTAGCCGACCGAGTCGTCGTAGGTGCCGCCCGCGACGATGGTGCAGGTCGGATCCTGCTTCGCCCGGTCGATGGCGGCCTTGTTCTTGGCGAAGGACCGCTCGTCGATGACCGCGCCGACGAAGTTCGACAGGTCGGTGACGTCCCCCATGGTGAGGTAGTCGACCTCGGCGGCGAACTCCTCGCGGAAACCGCCGTTCCAGATCGACGCGGGGACGTACGCCCGGGAGGTCGCCGAGCACTTCTGGCCCTGGTACTCGAACGCGCCGCGGGTCAGGGCGGTCTTGAGGATCGCGGGGTCGGCGCTCGGGTGGGCGACGACGAAGTCCTTGCCACCGGTCTCGCCCACCAGACGCGGGTAGGAGCGGTACTTCTCGATGTTGGCGCCGACGGTCTTCCACAGGTACTGGAAGGTCTTCGTCGAGCCGGTGAAGTGGATGCCCGCGAGGTCGCGGTGGGTCAGGGCGACCTCGGAGACCTCGATGCCGTCGCCGGTGACGAGGTTGATGACGCCCTTGGGCAGACCGGCCTCCTCCAGCAGCTGCATCAGCAGCACGGCGGCGTGGGTCTGGGTGGGGGACGGCTTCCACACGACGACGTTGCCCATCAGCGCGGGCGCGGTCGGCAGGTTGCCCGCGATCGCCGTGAAGTTGAACGGCGTGATCGCGTAGACGAAGCCCTCCAGCGGGCGGTGGTCGAGACGGTTCCAGACGCCCGGGGAGTTGGCCGGCGGCTGCTCGGCGAGCAGGTCGCGGGCGTACTTGACGTTGAAGCGCCAGAAGTCGACCAGTTCGCAGGGGCAGTCGATCTCCGCCTGCTGGGCGGTCTTGGACTGGCCGAGCATGGTGGAGGCGGCCAGCGTCTCGCGCCACGGGCCGGCCAGCAGCTCGGCGGCGCGCAGGATGATCGCGGCACGGTCGTCGAAGGACATCGCGCGCCAGGCGGGCGCGGCGGCCAGGGCCGCGTCGATCGCGTCCTGGGCGTCCTGCCGGGTGGCGTGCGCGCCGGTGCCGATGACGGCCTTGTGGTTGTGCGGCTGCACGACCTCGAAGCGCTCACCGCCACCGAGCCGCTTCGCGCCGCCGATGGTCATCGGCAGCTCGATCGGGTTCTCGGCCAGCTCCTTGAGCCTGGCCTCCAGGCGGGCGCGCTCGGGCGAGCCGGGGGCGTAGCCGTGCACCGGCTCGTTGACGGGGGTGGGGACCTGGGTCACAGCGTCCATGGGTTCCGTTGCTCCTTCTTGAGCGGTGTGGTCCGGGCTCAGCCCTTGGTGATCATGCTGCGTACGAAGAACCGCAGGTTGGCGGGCTTCTCCGCGAGCCGCCGCATGAAGTAGCCGTACCAGTCGGTGCCGTAGGCGGTGTAGACGCGCATGCGGTGTCCCTCGGCGGCGAGCCGCAGGTGTTCCTCGCCGCGGATGCCGTACAGCATCTGGAACTCGTACTCGTCCAGCTTGCGGCCGGCGCGCCGGGCCAGTTCCTGCGCGATGGAGATCAGGCGGGGGTCGTGGGAGCCGATCATCGGGTAGCCGTCGCCCTCCATCAGGATGCGCAGGACCCTGACGTAGGCCTTGTCGATCTCCCGCTTCTGCTGGAACGCGACCTCGGCGGGCTCCTTGTACGCGCCCTTCACCAGCCGCACCCGGCTGCCGCTCGCGGCGAGCCGGCGGGCGTCGGCCTCGGTGCGGAACAGGTAGGCCTGGATGACGCAGCCGGTCTGCGGGAAGTCCTTCCGCAACTCCTCGTGGATGGCGAACATCGAGTCGAGGGTGGTGTGGTCCTCGGCGTCGAGGGTGACCGTGGTGCCGATGGCGGCGGCCGCCTCGACGACGGGCCGGACGTTGGCGAGCGCCAGCTCGTGACCGCCGGCCAGGGACTGCCCGAACAGGGACAGCTTGACGGACATCTCGGCGCGGGTGCCCAGCTCCAGCTCGCCGAGCCGGTCGACGAGCGCCAGGTAGGCGTCCCGGGCGGCGGCGGCCTGCTCGGGGCGGGTGATGTCCTCGCCGACGACGTCCATGGTGAGTTCGAGACCCCGGTCGGTGAGGTCCCTGATGATCGGGACGATCTCGTCCACGCTCTCGCCGGGGATGAACCGGTCGACGACCTGCCTGGTGACCGGGGCGGCCGAGATCAGGCGGCGCATCCGGTCGCTGCGCGACGCGGCGAGAATCACGGGACCCAGCACGGGGCACCTCCACTTACCAACCCACACGAGGCCGACTCCCGGAGCTTCGGGAACGGCACGGAGAACCACCGTGAAACCTAAGGATCCCTCCGATCGTCGGCCATCGACAGCTGTCACGCATCCGTGCCACCGATCTCAGACAGATGTATGAAGAAGGCGCGGGGATGGGGGAGAATGCCCGGGTGACGTCGGAATTCAGGGCTGACTACCAGGAGCTGGTCGACGAGATCTCGGAGCTGCTGGGCGCCCCCGCCACGCTGGAGAACCGGGACTTCGAGCTGATCGCCTTCGGCGCCTACGACAGCGAGGACGACCTCGACGCGGCCGCCCTGGACCCCGTCCGCACCCGCTCGATCCTGACCCGCCGCTCGACGGCGGCGATCCGCTCCTGGTTCGAGGGCTTCGGCATCACCCGCGCCACCGGCCCCGTCCGTATCCCGCCCACGCCGGAGGCCGGGGTGTACCGCGGGCGGGTGTGCCTTCCGGTACGGCACCGCGGGGTCGCCCTGGGGTACGTCTGGCTGCTGGACGACGACCCGGGCCCGAGCGCGGTCCGGCTGGCCGCGGCGATGGAGGTGACGGCGCGCATCGGGGCGCTGCTCGCCGACGAGGCGCAGCACGGCGCCGACCTCACCCGTGAACTGCGAGCGGTCCTGACGGCGGAGCGCGACTGGCAGCACGACATGGCGGTCGCCGAACTCCGCACCGCCCTGGGGTCCCGCGCGAACGGCCCGCACACGGTGGTGTGCGTGGCGCCCTGGCCGTCGGCGGACCCCGACGACGCCCCCTCCCTCCGTACGCTGCCGGGGGCGACGGCCCTGTGCACGGTGCCGTGGGGGGCGGCCGGCCAGTGCCTGGCCCTGCTGGTGAGACTGCGCTCGGCGGACGTCCCGACCCCGGCGGTCTCGGCGGCGACGCGGCTGCTGGAGCGGGCCCGCGGCAGCGGGACGGGACCCGTCGGGCCTGGCGCGCCGACCAGCGTCGCGGCGGGAGTCGCGGCCGGCCGCCCCGGGCTCGTGGAGCTGGGCACGGCCTGGCGGGAGGCGTCGGCGGCGGCCCGGGCGGCCCTGTCGGAGCCCCGGTTCGGTCCGGTCGCCGAGTGGGCGTCCATCGGCCCGTTCCGCCTGCTCACGGCGCTGCCCCCCGAGACCGCGCGGGACCCCGCCGTACGGCCCCTGCTCTCCGCCGCCCACCGCGAACTCGCCCGCACCGCCGAGGTCTTCCTCGACTGCGCGGGCCAGGCGGGCCGCACCGCCGCCGAACTCGGCATCCACCGCCAGACGTTGTACTACCGCCTGTCCCGCGTCGAGAAGCTGACGGGCCTGGACCTGGACGACGGGGAGGACCGGCTCCTGCTGCACATGGCGCTGAAGGCGGCCCGGCTGTAGGCCACTTCGCGGTGCGGGCCGGTCAGCCGCGGACGTCACTCGGCCGGTGCTGCCCGACCGTGCTGTGAAAGGGCACCGCCGCCGCGCTGCCACATCTCGTAGTTCCCGCACTCCGCCGTGATCTCGGCCGTCGTCTGAGCCGCGGTGAGGAAGTCGTCGACCGTCGGCGAGCTGCGCGATGCCGCCACCGCGAGGCACGCCTGGTCGGGCGCCAGATCCGGGACGGGCACGTAGACGACGTCCGGATGTGAGGAGAACACGGTCGCCGAACGGGCCGGGAACGAGATGCCCCGGCCGGCCGCGACATGCGCGAGCGTCTCGTCCACCCCGCGCACCAGGTACCCGGCGTTGGGGTGCGGGCGCCTGGTGGGCTGCGTGTCCGGGTCGGCGTGCCAGACCAGCGGTTCGCCGGCCAGGTCGGCTTCGGTGAGTTCCCGCCGGGGATTACGCGACAGCCCTTAGAAGGGCCGGCCGGCCCTTCTAAGGGCTGGACGCCGTCCGCGCGGCACGGGCCACCGCGAGCGGTAACCGCTGGTGGCAGCCGTCCGCGGTGCCCGCGGTCAGCTCTCCGCGGCGCCCGCGATGAGCCGGCGCAGTCCCTCGGTGAGGTGCTCGGCGTCGGTGGCCGTGCCCGGGTCGAAGACCCACTGCACCATCAGGCCCTGGAGCAGGGTCTGGTAGAGACGGCCCTCGGTGTCGACGGTCTCCTGGTCGAGGTCCGCCTCCGGGACGCCGGTGAACAGCGGCACGATGCCCGACCGGCCCTGCTCCTGCGCCTCGGCGAGCAGCTTGCGCACCTCGGGGAGGCGGTCGCCCTGGAGGATGAGTTCGAAGCTCGGCAGCCAGATGGGGCGGGAGTCGGGGAACGAGCGGATGATGTTCGCCCAGACCTCCTGGAACCGCTCGAGGGACCGCGCGGGCGCCGTCGCCGCACCGCCCGCGCCCCAGCCCGGGTCGAAGCGGTCCCCCATCCCCTCGATGAGCGACACGTACGCCTGCACGAGCAGCGCGTCCTTCGAGCCGTAGTGGTAGCCGATCGACGCCAGGTTGGTCCCCGACTCCTTGACGATGTCGCGGGCGGTCGTGCGCAGGAAGCCCTTTTCCAGCAGGCAGCGCTTGGCGCCTTCGAGCAGATCCTCACGGTGTCCCATGGCGAGCAGCCTACCCCCGATCCATACGACCGTCCCATACAGATGACTTACACAATCGTTCTAGACAAGCGTTTAAGACGCCCGTACATTGACGGCATGACGAACCCGACCCGCACCACCCCGGCCTCCGCGAGCCGCGCCGGCCGCCGCGAATGGACCGCTCTCGGCGTGCTGATGCTGCCGCTGCTCCTGGTCTCCATGGACGTCTCGGTCCTGTACTTCGCCATCCCGGCGATCAGCGCGGACCTGGAGCCCAGCGGCACCCAGCAACTGTGGATCTTCGACATCTACGCCTTCGTCCTGGCCGGCCTGCTGATGACGATGGGCTCGCTCGGCGACCGCATCGGCCGGCGCAGGCTGCTGCTGATCGGCGCGGCCGCCTTCGGCGCCGCCTCCCTGGTGGCCGCCTACGCCGACAGCGCCGAGACCCTGATCGCGGCCCGCGCGGTCCTCGGCATAGGCGGCGCGACCCTGATGCCGTCCACGATGGCGCTGCTGCGCACGATGTTCACCGACCCCGCCCAGCGCGCGAAGGCGATCGGCCTGTGGTCCGGCGTGATGACGGCCGGGATCGCGCTCGGCTCGGTGCTGAGCGGTGTCCTGGTGCAGTACTTCTGGTGGGGCTCGGTCTTCCTGGTCAACCTGCCCGCCATGGCCCTGCTGCTGGTCCTCGGCCCGGTCCTGCTGCCCGAGTCGAAGGACCCCGCGCCCGGCCGCTTCGACTGGCCGAGCGTCCCGCTGTCGATGGCCGCCGTGCTCCCCGTGATCTACGGCCTGAAGGAGATCACCTCCAGGGGCTGGCACGCGCAGTACGTCGTCTCGATCACCCTCGGCCTGCTCGTCGCGGCGGCGTTCGTCCACCGCCAGCGCACCACCGCTTCACCGATGATCTCCCCGGCCCTCTTCCGCGGCCGCGGTTTCGCCCCGGCCGTCGTCCTGAACCTGGTGTCGGCCTTCGGGATGCTCGGGTCGGCGCTCTTCACCACGCAGTACCTGCAGTCGGTGCTCGACAAGAGCGCGATGGCCGCCGCCCTGTGGGCCCTGCTCCCCTCGGTGCCGATCGGCATGGCCGCCCCGATGGCCACCGCGCTCGTCCAGCGGGGCATCGACCGGGCGCACGTCGTCACCGCCGGCTTCGCCGTCGCCGCCTGCGGTTACGGCCTGCTGGCCCTGGCCGGAACCGACTCGATGTGGCTGGTGCTCACCGCGTGCGGTGTCCTCGCCTCGGGCATCGTGATGGTCCTCTCCCAGATGACGGACCTCGCGCTCGGCACCACTCCGGTGGAACGGGCGGGCGCCGCGTCCTCCCTGCTGGAGACCGGCACCGAGTTCGGCGGCGCCCTCGGGATGGCCGTCCTCGGCTCCATCGGCACCGCGATCTACCGCCACGACATCCCGGCCTCGGCGCCCGCACCGGCCCACGAGACACTGGGCGGCGCGCTGGCTGTCGCCGGGCAGCTGCCGGGGCGCGCGGGAGACGCCCTGGCGGCGGCGGCCCGCGAGGCGTTCACCCACGGGATGCAGGGCGCGGCGATCGCGGGAGCGGCCCTGCTGGCCGGGTCGGCGGTCCTGGCGGCGGTGACCCTGCGCGGGCTCACCGAGGACGCCGGGACCACCGGGACCACCAAGAGCGAGGCGTAGGGAATACACGGACGCCGGGTGGGCTGAGGAGTCCTCAGCCCACCCGGCGTCGTTTCAGACCCGAACGGGGCCTGGGGGCGGCAGCCCCCGGGCCCGGTCACCTCAGACGAGGTTGACCGAACGGGCGAACGTCGCCCCGGTCTCCTCCGCCACCTCGGCCAGCACACCGGCCTCCACCGTGTCGTCGACCGTCAGCACGGCCAGCGCCTCGCCGCCCGCCGCCGCACGGGCGACCTGCATACCGGCGATGTTGATGCCCGCCTCGCCGAAGATCCGGCCCACCGTCCCGACGACACCGGGACGGTCCTCGTAGCGCAGCACCACCATGTGGTCGGCGAGCGCGAGGTCGACGTCGTACTCGCCGACCGCGACGATCTTCTGGAGGTGCTTGGGGCCGGCCAGCGTGCCGGAGACCGACACCTCGTCGCCGCTGCCCAGCGTGCCGCGCACGGTGACGACGTTGCGGTGGTCGGCGGACTCCGAGCTGGTGGTCAGCCGCACCTCGACGCCGCGCTCCTGCGCGAACAGCGGGGCGTTGACGTACGACACGGTCTCGTCGACGACGTCCTCGAACACGCCCTTGAGCGCGCTGAGTTCGAGCACCTTCACGTCGTGCTGGGTGATCTCGCCGTACACCTCGACGTCGAGCCGGACCGCGACCTCACCCGCGAGCGCGGTGAAGATCCGGCCGAGGCGCTCGGCGAGCGGCAGGCCCGGCTTGACGTCCTCGGCGATGACCCCGCCCTGGACGTTGACCGCGTCCGGCACCAGCTCGCCGGCGAGCGCGAGCCGCACCGACCGGGCGACGGCGATGCCCGCCTTCTCCTGCGCCTCGTCCGTGGAGGCGCCGAGGTGCGGAGTGCAGACGACCTGGTCGAGCTCGAACAGCGGGGAGTCGGTGCAGGGCTCCTTCGCGTACACGTCGAGACCGGCGCCGGCGACGCGGCCCTCCTTGAGCGCCGAGTACAGCGCCTCCTCGTCGACGATGCCACCGCGCGCGGCGTTGACGATCCGCACCGAGGGCCTGACCTTGTGCAGCGCCTCGTCACCGATGAGACCCACGGTCTCCGGCGTCTTCGGCAGGTGCACGGTGATGAAGTCGGAGACCTCCAGCAGCTCGTCCAGCGACAGCACCTTCACGCCCATCTGCGCGGCCCTGGCCGGCTGGACGTAGGGGTCGTAGGCGACGACCTTCATGCCGAAGGCCGACATGCGCTGCGCGACGAGCGCGCCGATGCGGCCGAGGCCGACGACACCGAGGGTCTTCTCCGCCAGCTCCACGCCCGTGTACTTGCTGCGCTTCCACTCGCCGTTCTTCAGGGCGGTGTTGGCCTGCGGGATGTGCCGGGCGGTGGCGAGCAGCAGACCGCAGGCCAGTTCGGCGGCGGTCACGATGTTCGAGGTGGGCGCGTTGACGACCATCACGCCGGCCTTGGTGGCGGCGGAGACGTCCACGTTGTCCAGGCCGACGCCGGCTCGTGCGACGACCTTCAGCTTGTTCGCGGCGGCGATGGCCTCCGCGTCGACCTTGGTGGCGGAACGCACCAGGATCGCGTCCACGTCGGCGATGGCGGGCAGCAGCTCGGCCCGGTCGGCGCCGTTGCAGTGCCGGATCTCGAAGTCCGGGCCGAGTGCGTCGACAGTCGCGGGCGACAGCTCTTCAGCGATGAGTACGACAGGTTTCGAGCTCACGTGAGTCCTCACAAGTCCCATGCATGCGGACGGCCGTCCCGACGGCCGCAGGCGGTGGAGGGTGCTAGCCGCGTGGAAGACGCACGACGCTGTGGGCCTGACGCGTATGTAGTACGGCAGTGTAGTGGCGTGGGGGAGATCGTCCTGCGCCTGTGCGGAAGGATCACCCGGACGTGGCTGTACACGGCGGCCAACACCGGAATGAGCCCCTCGGGCGTCCGGGGAGCGGGTCCGGGGGCGGAACCCCGAGGTCCGGCCGGGGCGGCGGGTGCGCCCCTGTGCCCCGGCCGGACCGTCACGTCACGCCTCGTCGTTGACCCACGACATGAGCTTGCGCAGCTCCTTGCCGGTGGTCTCCAGCAGGTGGTTCTCGTCCTGCGTCTTGTACTCGTTGTACTTCTTCAGACCGCCGTGGTACTCGTCCATCCAGTTCTGGGCGAACGTGCCGTCCTGGATCTCGGCGAGGACCTGCTTCATCTCGGCCTTGGTGGCGTCGGTGATGATGCGCGGACCGGTGACGTAGTCGCCCCACTCGGCGGTCTCGGAGACCGACCAGCGCATCTTCTCCAGGCCACCCTCGTACATGAGGTCGACGATCAGCTTCAGCTCGTGCAGGCACTCGAAGTAGGCGATCTCCGGCTGGTAGCCCGCCTCGACCAGCGTCTCGAAGCCGGCCTTGACCAGCGCCGAGGTGCCACCGCACAGCACGGCCTGCTCACCGAACAGGTCGGTCTCGGTCTCCTCGGTGAAGGTCGTCTTGATGACGCCGGCGCGGGTGCCGCCGATGGCCTTGGCGTAGGACAGGGCCAGCTCGAAGGCGTTGCCGGTGGAGTCCTGCTCGACGGCCGCGATCGCGGGGACGCCGCGGCCCTCCTCGTACTGGCGGCGCACCAGGTGGCCCGGGCCCTTCGGGGCGACCAGGGCGACGTCCACGCCGGCCGGCGGCTTGATGAAGCCGAAGCGGATGTTGAAGCCGTGGGCGAAGAACAGCGCGTCGCCGTCCTTCAGGTTCGGGGCGATGGACTCCTCGTAGACCTGGGCCTGGATCGGGTCCGGGATGAGGATCATGATGACGTCGGCCTCGGCGGCGGCCTCGGCCGGGCTCGCCACGCGCAGCCCCTGCTCCTCGGCCTTCGCCTTGGACTTGGAGCCCTCGTGCAGACCCACGCGGACGTCGACACCCGAGTCGCGCAGCGACAGGGCGTGGGCGTGGCCCTGGCTGCCGTAACCGATGACCGCGACCTTGCGGCCCTGGATGATGGACAGGTCGGCGTCGGCGTCGTAGAACAGCTCGGCCACTTTGGGTTCTCTCCTTGGGGTGCGGGTGTTGCGTCCCACCGTATGACGGCGGGCGGAAGGAAGGATTCGGGGTCTCGGTATACGGGCGGCCGTTGTCCCCCGGCCGCCCGGAACCGTCGTTATGCCGACCGGTCGAGGGCGCGCAGCGACCGGTCGGTGATCGAACGGGCACCGCGTCCGATCGCGATCGTGCCGGACTGGACCAGTTCCTTGATGCCGTACGGCTCCAGCATCTTGAGCATGGCCTCCAGCTTGTCGCTGCCGCCGGTGGCCTCGATGGTCACGGCCTCGGGGGAGACGTCGACGGTCTTGGCCCTGAACAGCTGGACGATCTCGATGATCTGCGAGCGCGTCTCGTTGTCGGCGCGCACCTTCACCAGAACGAGTTCACGCTGAACGGCCGAACCCGGCTCCAGCTCGACGATCTTCAGCACGTTGACGAGCTTGTTGAGCTGCTTGGTGACCTGTTCGAGCGGGAGTGCCTCGATCACGTTCACCACGATCGTGATGCGGGAGATGTCGGGGTGCTCGGTCACGCCGACGGCGAGGGAGTCGATGTTGAAGCCCCGCCGCGAGAACAGGGCGGTGATCCGGGCGAGGACACCGGGCTTGTTCTCGACCAGGACGGAGAGCGTGTGCTTGGACATTTGTCTTTCGTCTCTCTCGCTCAGTCGTCTTCGTTGTCGCCGAAGTCGGGGCGGACGTCCCGGGCGAACATGACCTCGTCGTTCGAGGTGCCGGCGGCGACCATCGGCCACACCATGGCGTCCTCGTGGACGATGAAGTCGACCACGACCGGGCGGTCGTTGATCGAGTTCGCCTCCTCGATGACCTTGTCGAGGTCGTCCGGGGACTCGCAGCGGATCGCGTAACAGCCCATCGCCTCCGACAACTTGACGAAGTCGGGGATGCGGGTGCCCGCGCTCGGCTGCTTGCCGTCCGCCTCCGGGCCGCTGTGCAGCACGGTGTTGGAGTAGCGCTGGTTGTAGAACAGGGTCTGCCACTGGCGGACCATCCCGAGGGCGCCGTTGTTGATGATGGCGACCTTGATCGGGATGTTGTTCAGGGCGCAGGTGGTGAGTTCCTGGTTGGTCATCTGGAAGCAGCCGTCGCCGTCGACCGCCCAGACCGTCTGGTCCGGGGCTCCGGCCTTGGCCCCCATCGCGGCCGGCACCGCGTAGCCCATCGTCCCGGCGCCGCCGGAGTTCAGCCAGGTCGCGGGCTTCTCGTACTGGATGTAGTGCGCGGCCCACATCTGGTGCTGGCCGACGCCCGCGGCGAAGATCGTGCCCTCCGGCGCGAGCTGCCCGATGCGCTCGATGACCTGCTGCGGGGAGAGCGAGCCGTTGTCGGGCTGCTCGTAGCCGAGCGGGTAGGTGTCCCGCCAGCGGTTGAGGTCCTTCCACCAGGCGGTGTAGTCGCCGCGGTGGCCCTCGCTGTGCTCTTTCTGCACGGCCTGGACCAGGTCGGCGATGACCTCGCGGGCGTCCCCGACGATCGGCACGTCGGCGGTGCGGTTCTTGCCGATCTCGGCCGGGTCGATGTCGGCGTGGACGATCTTCGCGTACGGCGCGAAGCTGTCCAGCTTGCCGGTGACACGGTCGTCGAAGCGGGCTCCGAGGGCGACGATCAGGTCGGCCTTCTGCAGCGCGGTGACGGCGGTGACCGCACCGTGCATGCCCGGCATTCCCACGTGCAGCTCGTGACTGTCGGGGAATGCGCCGAGCGCCATCAGGGTGGTGGTGACGGGCGCTCCGGTGAGTTCGGCGAGGACCTTCAGCTCGGCGGTGGCCCGTGCCTTCAGCACGCCGCCGCCGACGTACAGGACGGGCCGCCTGGCGGAGGTGATCAGCTTCGCGGCCTCGCGGATCTGCTTGGCGTGCGGCTTGGTCACCGGGCGGTAGCCGGGCAGGTCCATGACCGGCGGCCAGGAGAAGGTCGTCTGCGCCTGCAGCACGTCCTTCGGGATGTCGACGAGGACCGGGCCGGGGCGGCCGGTCGAGGCGATGTGGAACGCCTCCGCGATCGTCTTCGGGATGTCCTCCGCCTTGGTGACGAGGAAGCTGTGCTTGGTGATCGGCATCGTGATGCCGACGATGTCCGCCTCCTGGAAGGCGTCCGTGCCGATCGCCTTGGTGACGACCTGGCCGGTGATCGCGACCAGCGGCACCGAGTCCATGTTCGCGTCGGCGATCGGCGTCACCAGGTTGGTGGCGCCGGGGCCGGAGGTCGCCATGCAGACGCCGACCTTTCCGGTGGCCTGCGCGTAACCGGTGGCCGCGTGACCGGCGCCCTGCTCGTGGCGGACCAGGACGTGGCGCAGCCGGGCGGAGTCCATCATCGGGTCGTACGCCGGCAGGATCGTGCCGCCGGGGATGCCGAATACCGTGTCGGCCCCGACTTCCTCGAGAGAGCGGATGAGGGACTTCGCACCCGTGACGCGCTCGGGCGCGGACTGTCCTCCGGATCGGGGCCGTGGCTGCGGCTGGTGGGCCCCGGTGGCCTGCTCGGTCATCGGCATTCTCTTCTCGATGCTGAGGGTTTTTGCGACGTTTGTGCGGTGTACGACGGTTGTACGGCAAGTGTCTGTGCAACAAAAAACCCCTCGTGCCGTGAGGCAAGCGAGGGGAGCGCGCCGGGAGGTGGTCGCTGGGAGTTCCGGGTCCGTCCGGACGTCACCAGCTTCAGCCGACGCGCTTTCCAAGTACGAGAATTCGGGTGCGCATGGCACTGACCCTCCCCCCGGCACGCACCACGTGTCAAGTGGGTGGGACGGGAGTCTCATTATGTGAGCGCAGCCCGGCGCCACCACCGAGAACGGCGGCCACCCCCCCGGTGTACACCTTCGGGGCGCCTCCCGCGAACACGGGTTCGGCGGGTCCGTCGGGCACCGGATAATGGCCGGAAGCGAGCGCCCGGCGCAGCCGGTACTCGTCCAGCGGCCCTGAGAAGGCCATGCCCTGCCCGTGGGTGCAGCCCATCGCGCGCAACGCCACGACCTGCTCCGGGAGGTCCACGCCGTCGGCCACGGACTGGAGCCCGAGATCGGCGGCGATCCTCAGCAGCCCACTGGTGATCTTGTGCAGCCGCGCGGACTCCACGACGCCCTCCACCAGCCCGCGGTCCAGCTTGAGGGCGTCGACGGGGAGGCGGCGCAGGGCGGTGATCGCCGCGTATCCGCTGCCGAAGCCGTCGAGCGCGATGCGTACGCCGAGCCTGCGCAGCGCGCTCAGCCGGCGCTCCAGCTCGTCGAGCGGGACCCGGGGGTCGGTGTCGGACAGCTCGATCACCAGGGAGCCGGACGGCAGCCCGTGCCGGGTGAGCAGGGCCTCGATCGAGCCGAACGGCATCGAACGGTCGAGCAGCCGGCGGGCGTTCATCCGGACCGCCACCGGCACGGCGTCCCCGGTCGCGGCGCGTTCGGCGGCCTGTTCGACGGCCTCCTCCAGCATCCACCGGCCCAGCTCGGCCGTCCGGTCGCCGTCCTCGGCCACCCGCAGGAACTCGGCGGGCGTGAACAGCACACCCTGGGAGGAGCGCCAGCGGGCCTGGGCGGTGACCGACGTGATCCGGCCGTCCTCCAGGCACACCACCGGCTGGTGCAGCAGCGCGAACTCCCCGTCGTGCAGTGCGGTCCGCAGCCGGGTGGCCAGCTCCGCCTTGCGTACGACGTCCTGCTGCATCTGTGGGGCGTACAGCTCGACCCGGCCCTTGCCGCCGGCCTTGGCGCGGTACATCGCGAGGTCGGCGTTGCGCAGCAACTCCCCCGCACCGAGGCCGGGTTCGGCGAAGGCGACGCCGATGGACGCGGCGACCCGGACGTCGTTGCCGTCGATGAGGTAGGGCTGCGAGAGGGTGATCCTCAGGCGGTCGGCGAGCTCCTGGATGTGGCGCTCGCGGGCGGCGCGGTCCCGGGTGCCGTCCCCGACGATCAGGGCGGCGAACTCGTCCCCGCCGAGCCGGGAGGCGGTGTCGCCGTACCGTACGGCGTCCTGGAGGCGGCGGGCGGCCTGGACGAGGAGTTCGTCCCCGGCCTGGTGTCCGATGGTGTCGTTGACCGCCTTGAAGCCGTCGAGGTCGATGAAGAGGACGGCCGTCCCGCGGTCGGAGGAGCGGCGGCCGGACAGGGCCTGCTGGACGCGCCGGGTGAACAGGGCGCGGTTGGGCAGGTCGGTG
Organism: Streptomyces sp. NPDC005574; assembly: GCF_040605435.1. Classification (NCBI taxonomy): domain Bacteria; kingdom Bacillati; phylum Actinomycetota; class Actinomycetes; order Kitasatosporales; family Streptomycetaceae; genus Streptomyces; species Streptomyces sp. NPDC005574. Next base: position 38,691 of record NZ_JBEXCW010000039.1, on the reverse strand, counting down.
AGCGGGTCGTGCTCGGCGTTGTGCTGGAGCTGGGCCTGGAGCCGCACCCGCTCGGTGATGTCCCTGCTGTTGAAGATGAGACCGCCGTGGTGCCGGTTGACGGTCGACTCGACGTTGAGCCAGCCGCCGTCACCGGAGCGGAAGCGGCACTCGATGCGCGTAGTGGGCTCGTCCTGGGGGCTGGCGGCGAGGAACCGGCGCACCTCGTGCACCACGCAGCCCAGGTCCTCCGGGTGGATGAGGCCGGCCAGCTCGGTGCCGACGAGGTCCTCCGCCGGGCGGCCGTAGACCCCGGCGGCGGCCGGCGAGACGTACCGCAGGATGCCGTTGGGGGCGGCGATCATGATGACGTCGCTTGAGCCCTGCACCAGGGAGCGGAAGTGGTTCTCCTTCTGCGCCAGTTCCTGGGTGAGGGTGATGTTGTCGAGCAGCATGATGCCCTGCCGCACCACGAGGGCGAGCACCACGGTGCCGCCGGTCAGCAGCACCACGCGGTCCACGCTGTTGCCGTTGAGGACGTTGTAGAGGATGCCCAGGGTGCAGACGGCGGCGGCGAGATACGGGGTGAGGGCGGCCAGCGAGCCGGTGATGGGCCGGGTGGCCGGATACCGGCCGTGATCGCCTCCCTGCGGGGGCGCGTGGTGGGGCGGGCCGGTGCGCTGCCCGGGCAGGTGCTCGCGCACCACGCGGGTGTGCGGGTCGTCGGCCGCGGCGGTTCCGCGCGGGGCGGCCCAGGGGGCGTAGGCGAGGAGCAGCGAGCCGGCGAACCAGCCCGCGTCGAGCAGTTGCCCGGAGCGGTAGTCGTTGTGCAGCAGCGGTGAGGTGAACAGGGCGTCGCACATCACCGTGAGGGCGAGGGCACCGATCGCGGTGTTCACCGCCGTGCGGTTGCCCGGTGAGCGCCGGAAGTGCAGCGCGAGCACCATGCTGACCAGGGCGATGTCCAGCAGCGGGTAGGCGAGGGAGAGGGCGGTGTGCGCCACGCTCGGCCCCTCGGACTTGGCCGCCTGCGCGAGGGCCAGGCTCCAGGCGAGGGTGAGCAGTGAGCCGCCGATCAGCCAGGCGTCCAGGGCCAGACAGCCCCAGCCGGCCTTGGTCACCGGCCGCTTGGCGAGCACCAGCAGGCCCACGATGGCGGGCGGCGCGAAGCACAGGAAGAACAGGTCGGCGTAGCTGGGGCTGGGCACGGGCCGGCCCAGGACGACCTCGTACCACCCCCAGACCAGGTTGCCGAGGGACGCCATCGCCGAGGAGAGCGCGAACAGCAGCCAGGCGGGCCGGAAGCGGATGCGGCGGTTGCGGGTGTAGAGGAAACAGGAGACTGCGGCGGTGGCGGCGGCGGCGCTCAGCCCGAAGTCGCCCATGATCAGCGCGGCTTCGCTGGAACCCCAGCCGAGCGCGGCGCCGACGGCGTATCCCGCGCAGACCAGGGCGAGGACGAGTTGCTGCACCAGGCCGCTCCCGCCGTCGGGGGCGGGCGGCCGGGGCAGCCGGGCCCTCGGCGCGCTCGGTGCGGGCTGCGCCCGCAGCGCTCCGTGCAGCGTGGTCGTGGGGGGCGGGGGCGAACTCACCGGGCCCTCCCGGTCCGCGCCGCTCCCGGGTCCCGGGGATCCCGGTGCGCCGGATGGGCATGCCTGCGGCGGCTGGTCGGGCGACGGTGGTGAGGGCTCTGCCGCCCGCCGTGACCGGTCGGCCGGCTGTCGGGGCCGCTGTGGTGACCGCGTCGGCGCACGGTCGTGCGCCAGGGTCGTCGCCGGCGGCCTCGCCGCGTCGGATCGTTCGTCCATAGGCCGTGCATCGCCCGTCGCCCCCCTCACAGTCTGCAATGTCCATCCCCGGCGCCGAACGGTGCGCGGCGCAGCCCCTGTCGGGACGATACACCAGTCTCGTCACTCAGGGACATAGTTCCTCTACGCTCCGTGACGGTTCGGGCCGCCGCGCGTACGGACCGCGTCCACAGGGTTGCGGAGGGTACGGGAAACGGATTACACGCCCGTTGCGCGCGCCCTGCGGACCGCGCGCGCGAGGCTCGTCCCGCAGGCGTCACGCATCGCTCGCGCCCGTCGTCAGGATCACGTTGCGCAACGGCTCCCGGTTCACGAACCGGCCCAACTGGTCCACCAGCAACCGTTTGGCGCGCGGCAGGAACGCGGACGTGGGCCCACCGACGTGCGGGCTGACGAGCACGCCCGGCGCCTGCCAGAGCGGGTGCCCCGGCGGCAGCGGCTCGGGGTCGGTGACGTCGAGGGCCGCGGTGAGGCGCCCGGACTCCAGCTCGGCGAGCAGCGCCGCGGTGTCGACGACCGGACCGCGGGCCACGTTGACCAGCAGGGCTCCGTCCTTCATCCGGGCCAGGAACGCGGCGTCGGCCAGGTGCCGGGTGTCCTCGGTGAGCGGCGTGGACAGGACGACGACGTCCGCCTCCGGCAGCAGGGCGGGCAGGTCGGTGAGTGGGTGCACCGGTCCGCGCGCCGAGGTGCGCCCTGAGCGCGCGACGCGCGCCACCCGCGCGAGCTCGAAGGGCGCGAGCCGGTCCTCGATGGCCGCTCCGATCGAGCCGTAGCCGACGATGAGGACGCTCCGGTCGGCCAGCGCGGGCCGGAACCCGCCCAGCCACTCCCCCCGGTCCTGGGCCCGGACGAAGTCGGGGACACCGCGCAGCGAGGCGAGGACCAGGGTGAGGGTGAGTTCGGCGGTGCTCGCCTCGTGCACCCCACGGGCGTTGCACAGCCGTACGCCGGACGGCAGGTCGCCGAGGGCGGGCTCCACGTGGTCGATGCCGGCCGACAGCGTCTGCACGACCCGCAGGCCGGTCATCGCGGGCAGGGGCCGCCGGCCCACGTCGGCGGGCTTCATGTAGGGGACGACGTAGAACGCGCAGTCGGCGGGGTCCGCCGGGAAGTCGTCGCCGCCGTCCCAGTAACGGTAGTCCGGGCCCTTCGGCAGCCCTTCGATCTCGTCCGGCCGGATGGGGAGCCACACGTCATTGCTCATGGTGGGGAGGCTATGTCAGGCACACGTCGGCACAGAGGTTAGGTTGGTGGGTCTGTACAGGGAGGGTCACGGGCAGGTGGAGCGCAGGACGATCGGCGCGGCGGCGCTCGCGGTGGGAGCCGTCGGACTCGGGTGCATGCCGATGAGCTGGGCCTACAGCGGGTCGCGGCAGCGGGGGGAGCAGTCGCTCAGGACGGTGCACCGGGCGCTGGACGAGGGCTCGAACCTGCTCGACACCGCCGACATGTACGGCCCGTTCACCAACGAGCTGCTGGTGGGGCGGGCGCTGAAGGAGCGGCGCGGGGACGCGTTCGTGTCGACCAAGGTCGGCTTGCTGGTGGGTGAGCAGCACGTGGTGGCCAACGGCCGCCCCGGCTATGTGCGCAGGGCGTGCGACGCCTCGCTGCGGCGGCTGCAGACGGACGTGATCGATCTCTACCAGCTGCACCGGGCGGACCCGGAGGTCCCCGTCGAGGAGACCCTGGGGCGCGATGGCGGAGCTCGTGCGGGCCGGAAAGGTACGGGCGCTCGGGCTGTGCGCGGTGGGCGCGCGGGGCGGCCGACGCTCCGGCGCCCACCTGCACGACGCGACGATCCGGCAGTTGCGGCGGGTGCAGCAGGTCTTCCCGGTGAGCGCGGTGCAGGCGGAGCTGTCGGTGTGGTCACCGGAGGCGCTGGAGGGACTGCTGCCCTGGTGCGAGGCGCGCGGGGTCGGTCTGCTGGCGGCGATGCCACTCGGCAACGGCTTCCTGACCGGCACCCTGACCCCGGGTGAGGGCTTCGAACCGGACGACGTCCGCGCCCGGCACCCCCGCTTCACCGCGGAGATGATGGCCGCGAACCAGCCGATCGTCGTGGGCCTGCGACGGGTGGCCCGTCGGCACGGCGAGCACGTCACCCCCGCCCAGGTCGCCCTGGCGTGGGTCCTGGCGCAGGGCCGGCACGTGGTCCCGGTGCCGGGCGCCAAGCGGGAGCGCTGGGTGACGGAGAACGCGGCCGCGACCGCGCTCCGCCTGACCCCCCAGGACCTCACGGAACTGTCCCGCCTGCCCCGGGCACTGGGGTCGTGGGACTGAGGCCGGACGGGATGGGGCCGAGGCGCCGGACCACCGGACCGAACCGGACTCACCGAGCCCAGCCCCGGGAACGCCGGACCACCGGACCGAACCGGACTCACGGGGCCCAGCCCCGGGAACGCCGGACCACCGGACCGAACCGGACTCACCGAGCCCAGCCCCGGGAACGCTGGACTCGCCGGGCCCGGGCCCGGGCCCGGCCCCGTCCACCGGTCCACCGGTCCACCGGTCCACCGGTCCACCGAACCGGACCGGACCGGCTGGGCGCAGCCCCCGGGCCGATGGCTCCGCCGGATCGACCCCGCCCGGAGCGGACCCCCCGGCCGGCAGAGCGCGCTCGTCCCTGTGGTTCGGGATCCGGGGAGCGGGAACCTGTGGGGCGCGAGCGGAGTATGTAGGGGAGAACCCGTCGCGTCGAAGGGACCCGATCGTGCAACGTCGAGCTGTGTCGGCCGTCATGGCCGCGGCCGCGCTCCTGCTCGCGGCCGGCTGTTCCGGCGGTGGCGGAGGGGCGGCCGGGACCTCGGGAGGCGGCGGGAGCGCGTCGGCGGGCGGCGTGGACTCGCGCTCCCCTTCCTCGGTTTCCTCGGCGCGGGCCGGGTCGACGCCTCCCGCGAAGGGTTCGGTGCGGGTGCTCCGTACCGTCGCCGGGCACCTCAGGACGCCCTGGGGCCTCGCCGCCCTCCCCGACGGCGGCCTCCTGGTCTCCTCCCGGGACGACGGCACGATCACCCGGGTCGACGAGAAGACCGGCCGCAAGACCCTGCTCGGCGAGGTGCCGGGGGTGTCGGCGGCCGGGGAGGGCGGTCTGCTGGGCATCGCCCTGTCCCCCGACTACGCGGCCGACCACATGGTCTACGCCTACTTCACCTCGGCCTCGGACAACCGCGTCGTCCGTGTGCTGTACCAGCCGGAGAAGCCGGCCGGGGAGCAGCTGGGCGCCCCGGACACGGTCTTCAAGGGCATCCCGAAGGGGTTCATCCACAACGGCGGCCGGATCGCGTTCGGCCCCGACGGGATGCTGTACGCCGGCACGGGTGAGAGCGGCGACCGCGGCCTGGCCCAGGACCGGAAGTCCCTGGGCGGCAAGATCCTCCGGCTGACCCCCGAGGGCGAGCCGGCCCCGGGCAACCCCTTCCCGGACTCCCCCGTGTACTCGTACGGCCACCGCAATGTGCAGGGCCTCGCCTGGGACGACCGGCAGCGCCTGTTCGCCTCGGAGTTCGGCCAGGACACCTGGGACGAGCTGAACGCGATCAAGCCGGGCGCCGACTACGGCTGGCCGAAGGCCGAGGGCAGGTCGAGCGACTCCGCGTACCAGAACCCCGTGGCCCAGTGGCACACCGACGACGCCTCGCCCAGCGGCATCGCCTACGCGCAGGGCTCGGTCTGGATGGCCGGCCTGAAGGGTGAGCGTCTGTGGCGCGTCCCGCTGAAGGGCACGGCCGCCTCGGCGGACCCGCAGGCGTTCCTGAAGGGCGAGTACGGCCGGCTGCGCACGGTGGTGTCGGCGGGCGGCGACCGGCTGTGGGTGACGACCAGCAACACGGACGGCCGGGGGGACCCGAAGGGCGGGGACGACCGGATCCTGGAGCTCCGGGTGAGCTGAGAGGGGCGTCCGGCCCCTTCGGCCTCGGGGCTTCGTTCTCAGTCCTCGGCCTCGGCGGCGGTCCCGGTGCCGGCCGCGGGCTCGGCGTCCGGGTCCTTCGGTCGCCGTACGACGACCTTTCCCGAGCCGAGGTCTATCGGGCCGCGTCCCGGGTCGCCGTCTCCGACGTCCTCCCGGGTCAGTTCGAGCCGTTTCTGCTCGTCGTGGGTGTGCTTTCGACCGGGTGCGAACAGTTCCTCGAACATGTTGAACACGGCGCCTCCCCTGCCGGTCCCTGCCAGCGTACGCCTCAGCCCGCCGAGGGGGCCTCGACGACCTCCGTCGGGAACAGTCCCAGACGGTGGGCCACCGCCGCGGCCTCACCCCGCCCGGAGACGCCGAGCTTGCCCAGGATGTTCGAGACGTGGACGCTCGCCGTCTTCGGTGAGATGAACAGTTCCCCGGCGATCTGGCGGTTGGTCCGGCCGGCCGCCACGAGTCGCAGCACGTCCCGTTCCCGGCCGGTCAGGCCGAGGGCCTCGACCGGGTCCGCGGGTGCCTGCGGCCGGGCCGGCGCGGAGGTGAGGGTGAGGCGGGCGCGCTGGGCGAGCAGGGTGACGGCGTCGGCCAGCGGACGGGCCCCGAGGTGGTCGGCGACGGCGTGGGAGAGCCGGAGCAGTTCGGTGGCGCGGTCGCGTTCCTCGTCGCCGCCGGCCGCGAGCAGGGCCTCGGCGAGGCGGTGCCGGACGCGGGCGAGGCCGTGGGGGTTCTCCAGTTCCTCGAAGGCCGCGACCACCTCCGTCCAGGCGTCGACGGACGCCCGGCCTTCCGCCCGGTCGAGTTCGGCACGGACCCACCGGTCGTGGGCGAGCCAGACCGGGGCGCCGGTGGTGGTCTTCCGGGCGGCCTCCAGGATCTGTTCGAGGACGGCGGCGCGCCCCTCGGCCAGCGCGGGCAGCGGCGGGGCGTCGGCCTCGGCGGTGGCCGCGGCAAGGAGCAGGGGCCAGGCGTAGCGCTGGGTGCCGATGGGGAACCCGGCGTCCAGGGCGCCGGCGAGCGCGGCCCGGGCGTCGAGGAGCCGGCCCTCGCCGGCCGCGATGCCGATGCAGAGGTACGCCAGCGGTATCGAGTGCGCGGGGGCGGTGCCCTGGGTGCCCAGATGTTCGCGAACGTAGGCGACGTGGCGGGCGGCCTCGGCCACGTCACCCCGGTCCAGGGCGAGTTGGGCCAGGACGAGGGCGCTTCCGGCGTGGGGTTTGGCGTCGCGTCCCAGCCGCAGCGCGCGCTCGGCGGCCTCGACGGCCTCGTCCCAGCGGCCGAGCGAGTAGAGCGACTCGGAGAGGTTGCCCCACACCCACGCCTCGGAGTCCCGCAGGCCGAACTTGCGGGTGCCGACGGCGCCTTCCTCCAGGAGGGCGACCGCTTCCCTGGAGCGGCCGACCGCTTCGAGTTCGGCGGGCAGGTTCACATAGGCCCGGCCCAGGACGAAGGGGCTGTCCGCCTCCAAGGCCCGCTTCTTGACCTCGTACAGCTGCGCGAGGCCGGCGTCGACGTCGCCCGCGTCGACCATGAGGACGCCCAGTGTGAGGCGGGCGTTGAGCTCGATCTCGTGCGCGCCCACCATCCGGGCGTACTCCACGGCCCGCTCGGCGGCGGACAGGGCCTCCGGGCCGGGCGCGTGCATCATCGACCAGCTGGCGACGGTGCCCAGCACCTCGGCGTGCACCTCGGAGGGCGGCATGCCGCGCACCAGTTCCTGGGCGGTGGACAGTTCGGCCCAGCCGTCGCCGGCGTGGGTCCGCGCCTGGACGAGCCGGGAGCGCTGCACCCAGAACCAGGCGGCGCGCAGCGGGTCGTTCTCGTCCTCCAGGAGTCGCAGCGCCCGCTTGGTGATCTTGAGGGCGCGTTCGCGTTCCCCGCACAGCCGGCCGGCGACGGCGGCCTGGGCCAGCAGGTCGAGGTAGCCGAGCGGGGTGGTCTGCGGGTCGCCGCCGCCCGGCGGGAGCGCCTCCGGGTGGCCGGCCGGGCGCAGCCGGGCCCGCACGTCCGGCGGCGCGGCGTCCCACAGCTCCATCGCCCTTTCGAGCAGCCGCAGTTGCTCGCTGTAGGCGTGCCGGCGACGGGCGACGGCCGAGGCGTCCAGGACGGCGGGGAGGGCCTTGGCCGGGTCATGGGCGTGGTACCAGTAGCTGGCCAGGCGCAGGACCCGTTCGTCGGCGGGGACGAGCGTCGGGTCGGCCTCCAGGGCTTCGGCGTAGCGGCGGTTCAGGCGGGAGCGCTCACCGGGCAGGAGGTCGTCGCTGACGGCCTCGCGGACCAGGGAGTGCCGGAAGCGGTAGCCGTCGCCGTCGGGCGCGGCGAGCAGGATGTGGGCGTTGACGGCGGCCCGCAGCGCCTCGATGAGGTCGTCCTCGGCGAGCCGGGCGACGGCGGCCAACAGCCGGTACTCGACGGTGGAGCCGCCCTCGGCGACGATCCGGGCGACCCGCTGGGCGCTCTCCGGCAGTCCTTCCACGCGGACGAGCAGCAGGTCGCGCAGGGAGTCGGTGAGGCCGGTGCAGCAGCCCTCGTGGACGGCGACGGCGAGTTCCTCGACGAAGAACGCGTTGCCGTCGGAGCGTTCGAAGATGTCGTCCACGTGGGCCGGGTCGGGTTCGCGGGCGAGGATGCCGGCGATCTGACGGCCGACCTCGGCACGGTTGAACCGCCCGAGCTCGACCCGGCGGACGGTGCGCAGCCGGTCGAGTTCGGCGAGCAGGGGGCGCAGCGGGTGGCGGCGGTGGATGTCGTCGGCGCGGTAGGTGGCGAGGACGACGAGACGGCCGGTGCGCAGGGTGCGCAGGAGGTAGGCGAGCAGGTGGCGGGTGGAGGCGTCGGCCCAGTGCAGGTCCTCCAGGGCGACGACGACCGTGCGGTCGGCGGCGACGCGCTCCAGGAGGCGGGCGGTGAGCTCGAAGAGGCGGGCCATGCCCTCCTCGTCGTCGCGGCGCGCGCCGCGGGCGGTGGCCGGCTCGCCGAGTTCGGGCAGCAGCCGGGCCAGTTCCTCGTCCTGCCCGGCGGCCGCGGCGTCGAGTTCGCCGGGCAGTGCGCGGCGCAGGGCGCGCAGCGCGGTGGAGAACGGGGCGAACGGCAGTCCGTCGGCGCCGATCTCGACGCAGCCGCCGAGCGCGACGACGGCGCCCTGCCGGCAGGCGGCGGTGGCGAACTCCTCGACGAGGCGGGTCTTGCCGACCCCGGCCTCGCCGCCGAGCAGCAGCGCCTGCGGCTCGCCCGCGGCGGCGCGGGCGAGCGCGTCGTTCAGCGCCCGCAGTTCCTCGGCGCGGCCGACGAACACCGGACTGACGGATCTGGTTTCCACGGGCCCGAGCATCGCACGGGGTGTGGTCGGCGGTGCACCGGTTTTCGTGAGGACGGCCGTCACGGCCGCCGCGGCGAGGGGCGGCCGTGACGGCCTTCCGACGGCCTGCGGTGTCGTACGGCCGGGCCGCCGTGCCCCGGCGCTCACGCGGTGCGCGGCAGCCGGGGCCGGCGCGGACGGCCGGTATGCACCTCGCCCTCGGCGGCCCGTCGGGCGGCCTCGCGGCGGGCGGCGCGGCGGCCGCGGACGACCTCGCGGGCCAGCCGCTCGTCCTCGGCCCGGCGGATCAGTTCGGCGGACCGCAGCTGCTGGAGCTCGTACTCGTACATGGTGTGTCCTCTGGGGGAGTCGGTGTGGCCTCGCTCGGTGCGATGGCTCAACCTTCGTCCGCCAGGGGGGTCCGCCACATCGGGAGAGTTCCGCATCTTCCGCGGCGCGGGGGGCCTTAGACGTGCGTGAGGGGCCTCGGGTCCGTCCGTAAGGTGCTCACGGACGCCCTAAGGCCCCTCAGGAACTGCTGCCGCTCAGGTCGCCGACGGCAGGCCGAGCAGGACGTCGGTGTACTTCAGGACGGCCAGGAGCAGGCCGATGACGCCGAGCGCGACGCCGCCCCAGGCCACCGACTTGATCCACGGCGCCTGCGGCCTGCCCGGGGCGCCGAACGCGGGCCGGGCGAGGACGACCACGCCGACGAGCAGCGCGACCAGCGCGAACAGGCCGCCCCACAGCGCGGTGGTGTGCCAGGCGTCGCCGTAGATCTCCTTGACCTGGGTGGAGACGCTCGCGCTCTGCGAGGTCTTGAGCTGGCCGACGAGCGTCTCGCGGGCGGCGGCGACGGTGGCGATCCAGCCACCGGTGAGCGAGACGAGGCCGAGGGCCGCGGAGACGACCGCGCCGGCGCCCTGCCCGACACCGGCCGAGCCCTGGTCGCCGGCCGGGCCGGCGGCGAGGAGGTCGTCCTCGGTGTCTTCGGCGTCGTCTTCGGCGTCCGTGTCGTCGGCGCCGGCCGAGGCGGCCTCACCCGGGGTCGCGGCGGTCGCCGGGGCCGTCACCGGGGCCGCGGTCCGCGTGGCCTCGTCGGTCTTGGTGACCTTCACCTTCTCCTTGTCGGTCGTCGCCTCGGCGCCGGCTGCGGCGCCGGTCTCGTCCACTGTCTCGGTTCCCATGCTCCGCACCGTACGGACGGAGTCTGAGAGGTTCCTTAATGACCCCTGTGCGCGGCACCCGTGCCGGGCGGGACGGAGGTCGTCCGTCACCCGGACAGGTCGCGGGTGCCGGGCCGGCGCTCCCCCGCGAGTACGTCCGCCGCCTCGGCGTCCGTCGCGGCGGCCAGCCTCTCGTGGGCGGCCCGGCACTCCGGCGGTTCGATGCTGATGCGGGGCAGGTACCGGTCGAGCCGGCGCGGCAGCCACCAGTTGGCGCCGCCGAGCAGGTGCATGAGGGCCGGCACCAGGAGGGTGCGCAGGACGAACGCGTCCAGGGCGACGGCGGAGGCGAGCGCGATGCCGAACATGGCGATCACCCGGTCGCCGCTGAGCACGAAGGCGAGGAAGACGGAGATCATGATGACGGCGGCGGAGTTGATGACCCGGCTGGTCTCGGCGAGGCCGACCCGGACGGACCGCCGGTTGTCGCCGGTCTCCAGCCACTCCTCGTACATCCGGCTGACCAGGAAGACCTGGTAGTCCATGGAGAGGCCGAACAGCACCGACACCATGATCACGGGCAGGAAGGGTTCGATCGGGCCCGCGCGGCCCAGTCCCAGCAGTTCGCCGCCCCAGCCCCACTGGAAGATCGCGACGACCACCCCGAACGCGGCGGCCACGGCGACGATGTTCATCGCGGCGGCCTTCAGCGGTATCCCGACGGACCGGAAGGCCAGCAGGAGCAGCAGACAGCCGAGGCCGACGACGACCCCGACGAACAGCGGCAGCTTGCCGACGATGACGTCCGCGAAGTCGTCGTAACCGGCCGTCACCCCACCGACGTACAGGTCGAGCGAGGTGCCCGTCTCGGCGCGGGGCAGCACCTCGGTGCGCAGCCGGTCGACGAGCTCGCTGGTCCGCTGCGACTGGGGCGCCGACTCCGGGACGATCGTGAAGTACGCGGTGCTCCCGCCGGTGCCGTAGGTGACCGGGCTCACCGAGGCGACGCCCTCGGTGGTGCGGACGGCGGCGTCGAGGTTGTCGAGGGCGAGCTTGTCCTCGGCGCCGCCGACGTGCGTCACCAGCGTCAGCGGTCCGTTGACGCCGGGTCCGAAGCCCTTGCCGAGGAGGTCGTACGCCTGCCGTGTGGTGGACGACTCCGGGTCGTTGCCCTGGTCCGAGGTGCCGAGGTGGAGGGAGAGGGTGGGCAGCGCGAGCACGGCCATGACGACCAGGGCGACAGTGCCGAGGACTTTCGGGTGGCGTTCCACGAACGCCGACCAGCGGGCGGCGAACCCGGTCGGCAGCTCCGGCTGCGGCCCGTGCTCGGCCAGCCGGCGCCGCTCGCGCCGGCTCAGGGCGCGCGTCCCGACGAGGGACAGCAGCGCGGGGAGCAGGGTGACACCGGCCGCGACGGTCAGGACGACGGTCAGCGAGGCCGCGACGGCGACGCCGTTGAGGAAGCTCAGCCGCAGGATGAGCATGCCGAGCAGGGCGATGCACACGGTCGCACCCGCGAAGACGACGGCGCGTCCGGTGGTGGCCACCGCGTCGGTGGCGGCCTCGGCGACGGTGAGCCCGCGTTTGAGTCCGCGCCGGTGCCTGGTCACGATGAACAGGGCGTAGTCGATGCCGACGCCCAGGCCGATCAGCATGCCGAGCATGGGTGCGAAGTCGGCGACGGTCATGGCGTGTCCGAGCAGCCCGATCGCCGCGTAGGCGGTGCCGACGCCGATCAGCGCGGTCGCGATGGGCAGGCCGGCGGCGGCGGGCGAGCCGAACGCGAGGAGCAGCACGACGGCGGCGACGACCACGCCGACGATCTCGGCGAGGTGCCCGCCGGACGACTCGGTCAGCGCGACGGCGGTGCCGCCCAGTTCGACCTGGAGGCCGTCACCGGCGGCGGCCGTGGCCGCGTGGACGACCGCCTCCGCCTGGGCCGGGGGGATGTCCTCGGCCCGGTGCTCGAAGACGACCGTGGCGTACGCGGTGTGGGCGTCGGCGCTGATCCGGCGCGCGCCCTGGCCCTCGTAGGGGCCGGTGACGGAGGCCACGCCGGGCAGTTCCGCGATCGTGCCGAGGGTCGCGGTCATCGTCTGCTCGACGGCGGCGGCGCGGACGGTCCCGGCCGTGGTGTGCCACACGACCGTGTCGCTGTCGCCGCCCAGCCCGGGGAAGCCCTCCTGGAGCAGTCGGGCCGCGCGGCCCGACTCGGTGCCGGGGACCTCGTAGTCGTTGGAGTACGCGGAGCCGGCGACGGCGGCGGCCGTGCTCACCCCGCCGCAGGCGAGCAGCCAGATCAGGACCGCGACGAGGCGGTGGCGGACACACCAGCGGGCGAGGGCTGCCACGTACGTGCTCCCGGGGTGGAGGTGTGGATCTTTGACCGGGAACAGTGGTTCACGACATGAACGGCCCGCAAAGAACGCATGAGCGATGCGAGAACCACTCTTGCAGGCAGAAATGATCGTTTTTCGCATTCGTGTGCTTGTTCACAGGAGTGCGAGGCAGATCACAGGACAGTAACGCCACCTCTGTCACCTCAGTCGAACTGATCGCCCAGCGCCATCACCATCGCCCCGGCCACCAGCAGCCACAGCGCCCGCCGGGTCCGCCCCCGCGCGCCCAGCACCCCGGCGACCGCGCACACCGAGGCGCCGCAGGCGTAGGCGGCGGGCACGAGCGCGGGAGCGGTGCCGGTGGTCCGCAGCACGGCCGCGGCCAGCCCGGCGAGGGTCAGCAGCACCCCGGTGCCGGCCGCCGTCCAGCGGGCCCGCCGGGCGTCCTCGGCCGCGTCCGGCCCGGAAACCAGGTGCGGGGCGACCCGGGCCGCTGCTAGCTTCCGCGCGTCAGCCGTCCCCGGCTCCTCGCCGTCGACCGAAGCGGGTGCATTTTTTGAAGGTCCGACCGAGCTCCTACGCATCTCCTTCCACTACGAAGATCACAAGGAGCCCGTTCACCGATGCCGACCAACACATCGCGGACCCCGAACGACCCCCTCACTGACCGTCTGACCCTCCCCCGCTATCCGCGCAGCGGCCGCTACGACGTGCGCTGGACCATCGACAACCAGATGGGCCCGCACGCCCTGTGGCTGCTGGAATGGCTGGCCCCCGCGCTCGGCCTGGCCGAGCTGGAGCCCGGTGCCCGCGTCCTCGACCTGGGCTGCGGCCGGGCCATGACGTCCGTCTTCCTCGCCCGGGAGTACGGCGTCCAGGTCACCGCGGCCGACCTGTGGGTGCGGCCCGAGGACAACGCCGTACGCGTCGCCGAGGCGGGTGTCGGCGACCGTGTGCTGCCGGTGCACACCGAGGCGCACGACCTGCCCTTCGGCGACGGCACCTTCGACGCCGTCGTGTCCGTCGACGCCTACCAGTACTTCGGCACCAATGACCTGTATCTGCCCACCCTCACACGGCTGTTGAAGCCGGGCGGGCGGATCGGCGTCGTCGTACCGGCACTGCGGGAGGAGCCCGCCGGCACCGAGCCGCCGCAACACCTGCGACCGTGGTGGGAGCCCGACTTCTGGTGCTTCCACTCGCCCGGCTGGTGGCGGCGCCACTGGACGCGCGGCGGGGCCGTCGAGGTGGAGGCGGCCGACTGGCAGCCGGACGGCTGGCGGGACTGGCTGCTGTGGAGCGAGGTCGTCGCCGAGGAGAGCACCGACGACTTCCACGTGCGGATGGCCGGCCGGAGCGTGGAGATGCTGCGCGCCGACCAGGGCCGCGCGCTGGGCTTCGTACGGCTCGTCGGCCGCCGCACCTGACCGCACGCCTGGGGGGACGCACCGCGAACGGCGCGTCCCCCCAGGGGCGTTCGGGAAGCGGCTCAGCCTTCGGCCACGCCCAGCTTCTCCAGGATCAGTTCCTTGACGCGGGCCGCGTCGGCCTGACCGCGGGTCGCCTTCATGACCGCGCCGACCAGGGCGCCGGCCGCGGCCACCTTGCCGCCGCGGATCTTGTCCGCGACGCCCGGGTTGCCGGCGATGGCCTCCTCGACGGCGGTGGTGAGCGCGCCCTCGTCGGAGACGACCTTCAGGCCGCGCTTGTCGACGACCTCGTCCGGGGTGCCCTCGCCGGCCAACACGCCCTCGATGACCTGGCGGGCCAGCTTGTCGTTCAGGTCGCCGGCCGTGACCAGCGCGGTGACCCGGGCGACCTGCTCCGGCGTGATGGCCAGTTCGTCCAGCGAGGTGCCCGACTCGTTGGCGCTGCGGGCCAGTTCACCCATCCACCACTTACGGGCGGAGGCGGCGTCCGCACCGGCCTCGATCGTGGCGACGATCGTGTCCAGGGCACCGGCGTTGAGGATGGCCTGCATCTCGGTGGCGCTGATGCCCCACTCCCCGAGCAGCCGGTTGCGGCGGGCCAGCGGCATCTCCGGGAGCCCGGCGCGCAGTTCCTCGACCCACTCCCGCGAGGGGGCCACCGGCACCAGGTCCGGCTCGGGGAAGTAGCGGTAGTCCTCCGCCTCCTCCTTCACGCGGCCCGAGGTCGTGGACCCCGTGTCCTCGTGGAAGTGGCGGGTCTCCTGGATGATCGTGCCGCCGTCGTTGAGCACGGCGGCGTGCCGCTGGATCTCGAAACGGGCCGCACGCTCCACGGACCGCAGCGAGTTCACGTTCTTCGTCTCGGACCGCGTGCCGAACTTCTCCCGGCCGTGCGGGCGCAGCGACAGGTTCACGTCGCAGCGCATCTGGCCCATCTCCATCCGGGCCTCGGAGACTCCGAGCGCCCGGATCAGCTCCCGCAGCTCGCGGACGTACGCCCGGGCGACCTCGGGGGCGCGCTCGCCCGCGCCCTCGATCGGCTTGGTGACGATCTCGATGAGAGGGATGCCGGCGCGGTTGTAGTCCAGCAGGGAGTGGGAAGCGCCGTGGATACGGCCGGTGGCGCCGCCGACGTGCGTCGACTTGCCGGTGTCCTCCTCCATGTGGGCGCGCTCGATCTCCACGCGGAAGCTCTCGCCGTCCTCCAGCTGCACGTCGAGGTAGCCGTTGAAGGCGATCGGCTCGTCGTACTGGGAGGTCTGGAAGTTCTTCGGCATGTCCGGATAGAAGTAGTTCTTCCGGGCGAAGCGGCACCACTCGGCGATCTCGCAGTTCAGCGCGAGACCGATCTTGATCGCGGACTCCACGCCGATCGCGTTGACGGCCGGGAGCGCGCCCGGCATGCCGAGGCAGATCGGGCAGGTCTGCGAGTTGGGCTCGGCGCCCAGCTCGGTGGAACAGCCGCAGAACATCTTGGTCCTGGTGCCGAGTTCGACATGGACCTCCAGGCCCATGACGGGGTCGTACGACGCCAGCGCGTCCTCGTACGACACCAGGTCGATCGTGGTGGTCACGGTGAAACTTCCCTCTCAGCCCAGCAGGACGTCGTCGTCGCCCAGCCGCTTCAGCTCGCGGTAGAGGATGGCGAGGCCGGTGGCGATGGCGGCGGCGGACACGGCCGCGTCGATCAGGCGCAGGGTGTCGTTGTCGGTGCGGGCCAGCTTGGCCTGCTTGGCGACGGCGACCGCGCCGAACGCGGTGGTGGCCATGGACAGGTACAGGCCGGACTTCGACTTCTTGAATCCCTTGGCCTTGGACAGTGCCTTGCTCACAGCGACGGAGCCTCCTCGATCAGCGCGTGACCCCACTTTTCCACGAAGGCGGCCTCGACGGCGGCACCCACCTTGTAAAGACGGTCGTCCTTCAGCACCGGGGCGATGATCTGGAGACCGACGGGGAGGTTGTCCTCCGGCGCGAGACCGCAGGGCAACGACATGGCCGCGTTGCCCGCCAGGTTGGTCGGGATGGTGCACAGGTCCGCGAGGTACATCGCCATCGGGTCGTCGGCGCGCTCGCCGATCGGGAAGGCGGTGGTCGGCGTCGTCGGGGAGACGATCACGTCGACCTTCTCGAACGACGCGTCGAACTCCTGCTTGATGAGCGTGCGGACCTTCTGGGCGCTGCCGTAGTACGCGTCGTAGTAGCCGCTGGACAGGGCGTAGGTGCCCAGCATGATGCGGCGCTTGACCTCGGGGCCGAAACCGGCCTCGCGGGTCAGGGAGGTGACCTCCTCGGCGGAGTGCGTGCCGTCGTCGCCGACCCGCAGGCCGTAGCGCAGGCCGTCGAAGCGGGCGAGGTTGGAGGAGCACTCCGACGGCGCGATCAGGTAGTACGCCGACAGCGCCAGGTCGAAGGACGGGCAGTCCAGCTCGACGATCTCCGCGCCCAGCTCCTTCAGCAGCGCGACGGACTCGTCGAACCGCTGCATGACGCCGGCCTGGTAGTGCTCGCCGCGGAACTGCTTGACGACACCGACCCGCATGCCGGCGACGCTGCCGTTGCGGGCGGCCTCGACGACCGGCGGGACCGGGGCGTCGATCGACGTGGAGTCGAGCGGGTCGTGCCCGGCGATGACCTCGTGCAGTAGCGCCGCGTCCAGGACCGTGCGGGCGCAGGGGCCGCCCTGGTCGAGGGAGGAGGAGAAGGCGACCATGCCGTAGCGGGAGACCGCGCCGTACGTCGGCTTCACGCCGACCGTGCCGGTGACGGCGGCCGGCTGGCGGATGGAACCGCCGGTGTCGGTGCCGATGGCCAGCGGGGCCTGGTAGGAGGCGAGCGCGGCGGACGAACCGCCGCCGGAGCCGCCGGGGATCCGGGTGAGGTCCCAGGGGTTGCCGGTCGGGCCGTAGGCGCTGTTCTCGGTGGAGGACCCCATGGCGAACTCGTCCATGTTGGTCTTGCCGAGGATGACGACGTCGGCGGCCTTCAGCCGCTTGGTGAGCGTCGCGTCGTACGGCGGGATCCAGCCTTCGAGGATCTTGGAGCCGACGGTCGTCGGGATGCCCTCGGTGGTGAAGATGTCCTTCAGCGCGAGCGGGACGCCGGCGAGCGGGCCGAGCTTGTCGCCGGCCGCGCGCTTGGCGTCGACGGCGCGTGCCTGCGCGAGGGCGCCCTCGCGGTCGACGTGCAGGAAGGCGTGCACCTTCTCGTCGACGGCCTCGATCCGGGCCAGGTGGGCCTCGGTGACCTCGACGGCCGTGAGTTCGCCGGAGGCGACCTTCGCGGCGATCTCGGCGGCGGTGAGCTTGATGATGTCCGTCATGGTGGTGTTAGTCCTCCCCCAGGATCTGCGGCACCTTGAAACGCTGCTGCTCCTGGGCCGGGGCGCCGGAGAGCGCCTGCTCGGGGGTGAGCGAGGGACGGACCTCGTCCGCGCGCATGACGTTCGTCAGCGGCAGCGGGTGGGAGGTCGGCGGTACGTCTTGGTCGGCGACCTCGCTGACGCGGGCGACCGCGCCGATGATGTCGTCCAGCTGTCCCGCGAAGTGGTCGAGCTCTTCGGGCTTCAGCTCCAGACGCGCCAGCCGGGCGAGGTGGGCGACCTCCTCGCGCGTGATGCCAGGCATGCGGCGTTCCTCTGGGGTGAGTGCGTGTGGTGGGCCCAATCCTATGGGGCGGGGGGCCGTGCCCGTTAAACGGTTTGCCCCGGCGCGGGCGGCGGGCGGTCGACGGGGGGTGCGCGGCGCCGGTGGAGAGCGGTCGACGCGGGGTCCGCAGCGCGGGCTGCGGGCGGTCGACGCGGGGCGGATTCACGGTCGTGCGGGGCCGGCCGGGCGGCGGATCCAGGTCCGGGCGGGGCCGTCCGGGCTGTCCGGGCTGTCCGGGGGAAGGTCAGTCGTCGGTCGCCACGGCCGGCAGGGCGGCGCGGGGGCGCTGCCAGCCGCGTGAACCCCGCGCCAGCAGCCAGGCCGTGGCCTCCTCCGGCGGCATCGCGGCCGCCACCAGCCAGCCCTGTACGGCGTCGCAGCCCAGGTCGCGCAGCCGTTCCCAGGTCTCGTCGTCCTCGACGCCCTCGGCGACCACGAGCAGGCCCAGCGAGTGGGCGAGGTCGACCGTACAGCGGACGATCTCCGCGTCCTCGGTGTCGACGGCCAGCCGGGCGACGAACGAGCGGTCGATCTTGAGTTCGCTGACCGGGAGCCGGCGCAGGTGCACCAGCGAGGAGTAGCCCGTCCCGAAGTCGTCCAGGGACATCTTCACGCCGTGCCCGGTCAGTCCGGCCAGGGTGTCGGCGGCCCGCTGCGGGTCCTCGAGCAGCACGTGTTCGGTTATCTCCAGCTGCAGCGATCCCGCCGGGACGCCGTGACGGGCGAGCCGGGCGGCCACCGAGCCGGCGAACCCGGGGGTGTGCACGTCGCGCGGGGAGACGTTGACGGCGACCGGCACGAACAGGCCCTGGGCGCGCCAGCGGGCGACCTGGGCGAGCGCCGTGTCCAGCACGTACTCGGTGAGGTGGGGCATCAGCCCGGAGGACTCGGCGATCGCTATGAACTCGTCCGGCGGCACCTTCCCGCGCTCGGGATGCACCCAGCGGACCAGCGCCTCCAAGCCGGCGACCTGGCCGTCGAAGCGGACCTTGGGCTGGTAGTGCAGCTGGACCTCGTGCGCGTCCAGGGCGCGGCGCAGGTCGCCGAGCAGTCCGAGCCGGTCCGGGGTGTTGGAGTCCCGCTTGGACTCGTAGACCTCGACGCCCGTGCGGTCCCGCTTCGCCTGGTACATCGCGACGTCCGCCCGCCGGAGCAGCCCCTCGGCGTCGAGGGCGTGGTCGGGGAAGACGGCGACTCCCGCGCTCGCCTCCAGGACGAGGGTCAGGCCGTCGAGGTCGAGCGGGGAGCTGAGCGCGCCCACGAGACCGCGGGCGACGCGGGTCGCGGAGGTCGTGGAGTCGGCGACCGGCAGTAAGACGGCGAACTCGTCACCGCCGAGCCGCGCGGCCTCCGCCCCGCGCGGCAGGGCCAGCCGCAGCCGGTCCGCTATCTGCAGCAGCAGCCGGTCACCGGCGAGATGCCCCAGGGTGTCGTTGACCGACCGGAAACGGTCGAGGTCTATCAGCATCAGGGCGGCCCGGGCGTCGATGCGCTCGGCGTCGTCCAGCGCGGTCCAGATGCGTTCCAGCAGCCACTGGCGGTTGGGCAGGCCGGTGAGGGGGTCGCGCAGTTGCTCCTCGGCGCGGGCCCTGGCTATCCAGAGGGTGGAGTCGAGGGCGATGAGGGGGATGGCGAACAGCGGCAGCAGGATCGGCATGGCGACGGCGACGACACAGATCAGCGGGGCGATGCCGAGCAGCGCGACCGCGAGGAGTCCCTGCCGGACCAGGGCGGTGCGGGCCACGGTGGGCAGGCCGCCGCGCGGGGCGTACAGGTACCAGAGCAGGACCCGGGTCACCGCGAGATAGGCGACGGCGACGAGCATCACCTCGGGGGCGGTGTACAGGGTCCAGGTGCCGGGGTCCCAGGGCCGCTCGACGGACGGCACGCGGCCGAAGGACGCCAGCACCAGGGCGCCGGCGCCGATGCCGAGGATGTCCACCGCGCCCTGCAGCAGGCCCTGCCGCCAGCGGTGGCGCCTGGCTATGCCGACCAGGACGACGACGGTGAGGCTGACCATGCCGGCCGGCACCCAGCCGTACAGCAGCAGCCCGGCGAGGGTGAGGGCGGCGCCGGAGCCGGTGCCGCCCCACCAGCGGGCGCGGCCGAGCGCGACCAGGTGGCCGACGATGACGCCGGTGAGCACGGCCAGGGACCAGCCCACCGTGCCGGACGGGAACAGTGCCTGGTCCCCGCGGAAGCCGCGGTAGAAGCCGGCGCCCAGGACGATGCCGGCGGCCGCGACGACGACGGCGGGCAGCGCGGGCCAGGACAGGTGCCGTTCGTGCTCGGCGTCGGGCAGTCCGTGTCCGGCGGCGAGTCGTGCGGCGCCGCGGCCGTCCACCACGGGGTGGCGTCCGGCCGTGCGTCCGGCGCCCGGACGCTCCGGAGGCCGCCCGGTCCACCGGCTCTCGCGCAGTGCGCCGGCCATCCGGCGCACGCGCAGCCAGGAGTCCGGGGCGGCGCTCTCGGTCGGTTCCATTCCCGTCCCTCTCACAACCGGCGGTGCCCACGCCACGCGGCCCGGTGCCCTGCATCCGTCAACGGCGCCGCGTGCGACATCCCTTCCCCCTGCTCTCCAGGAGCAGAGGGTTGCCCCGACCGCGGCCGGGCACGGCGGGCGCACCCCTCAACAGTAGGCCGCAGAAGGCTTCCACGGGCAGCGGTCGGCGACGGTTGCCCGAATGCCACCCTGCCACCCGTATGCATCTGGTATGCGCCGATCGGGTGGCCTTCAACCGCTACTCCTCGGTCGGAAGCGCGACTTCGGCCGCCGCGTCCGGCCCCTGGTCCAGCAGGACCTGGAAGCCGTCCTCGTTCAGGACGGGAACCTTGAGCTGCATCGCCTTGTCGTATTTCGAGCCGGGGTTGTCGCCCACGACGACGAACGAGGTCTTCTTGGAGACCGATCCGGTCACCTTCGCGCCCCGGCTCTGCAGCGCCTCCTTGGCCGCGTCGCGCGTGAAGTGTTCGAGGGTGCCGGTGACGACGAGGGTCATGCCGTCGAGCGGCCGGGGACCCTCGTCCTCGCCGGAGCCCTGGTCCTCCATACGGACGCCGGCCGCCTTCCATTTGGCGACGATCTCGCGGTGCCAGTCCACGGCGAACCACTCCTTGACCGCCTTCGCAACGATCTCCCCCACCCCGTCGACCGCGACCAGTTCCTCCTCGGAGGCCTGCTGGATGCGGTCCACGGAACGGAACTCGCGGGCCAGCGCCTCGGCCGCCACCGGGCCGACATGACGGATCGACAGGCCGGTGAGGATGCGGGCGAGGGGGCTCTCCTTGGCCGCG
The DNA here is from genome assembly GCF_040605435.1 of Streptomyces sp. NPDC005574. Lineage (NCBI taxonomy): Bacteria > Bacillati > Actinomycetota > Actinomycetes > Kitasatosporales > Streptomycetaceae > Streptomyces > Streptomyces sp. NPDC005574. The sequence goes on along the minus strand of NZ_JBEXCW010000039.1, from coordinate 17,820 downwards.
GCGATGGTGTCGAGCATCGCGAGCGCGTTCTTCTTCGGCTCGCCCTGCTGGTTGGCGAAGACGGTGGCGACCTTCTCCTCGCCGGTCTTCGGGTCGCGCTTGGGCAGGCCGCTGTCCTGGTCGCGGACGTACGCCTTGATGGGCAGCAGCTGTTCGACGGTGAGGTCGAAGAGGTCGCCCTCGTTCTTCAGCGGCGGCTCGGCGGGCTCCAGCGGGCGGGTCAGGGCGGCGGCGGCGACGTAACCGAAGTGGTCGATGTCGAGCGCCTTGCGGCCCGCGAGGTAGAACAGCCGCTCGCGCAGCTGGGCCGGGCAGGTGCGGGCGTTGGGGCAGCGCAGGTCGACGTCGCCCTCCTTGGAGGGGGCCAGCGGTGTGCCGCACTCGGGGCACTCGGACGGCATGACGAACTCCCGCTCACTGCCGTCGCGCAGGTCGACGACCGGGCCGAGGATCTCCGGGATGACCTCGCCTGCCTTGCGCAGCACCACCGTGTCGCCGATGAGGACGCCCTTGGCCTTGACGACGTCCTGGTTGTGCAGGGTGGCGAACTCGACCTCGGACCCGGCGACCGTGACGGGTTCGACCTGGGCGTACGGGGTGACGCGGCCGGTGCGGCCGACGCCGACCCGGATGTTGATGAGCTTGGTGTTGACCTCCTCCGGCGCGTACTTGTAGGCGATGGCCCAGCGCGGTGCGCGGGAGGTGGAGCCCAGGCGTCCCTGGAGCGGGATCTCGTCGAGTTTGACCACCACGCCGTCGATCTCGTGCTCCACCGAGTGGCGGTGTTCGCCGTAGTGCGCGATGAACTCCCGTACGCCGTCGAGTCCGTCGACCACCTTGTTGTGCGGGGAGGTGGGCAGGCCCCAGGTCTTCAGCAGGTCGTACGCCTGGGAGAGCCGGGTGAGGCCGGTGTAGCCCTCCAGGACCCCGATGCCGTGCACGACCATGTGCAGGGGGCGGGTGGCGGTGACGCGCGGGTCCTTCTGGCGCAGCGAACCGGCCGCCGCGTTGCGCGGGTTGGCGAACGGCTTGTCGCCGGCCTCCAGCAGGCGGGCGTTGAGCTCCTCGAACTTCTCCATCGGGAAGTAGACCTCGCCGCGGATCTCCACCCGGTCCGGGACGTGGTCGCCGTGCAGCCGTTCGGGGATCTCCGCGATGGTGCGGACGTTGGGGGTGATGTCCTCCCCCGTACGGCCGTCGCCCCGGGTGGCCGCGCGGGTGAGGCGGCCGTGCTCGTAGGTGAGGTTGACGGCGAGACCGTCGACCTTCAGCTCGCACAGCAGGTGGTGGGGGGAGGCGCCCACGTCCTTGGCGACGCGCTCGGCCCAGGCGGCCAACTCCACCTCGCTGAAGGCGTTGTCGAGGGAGAGCATGCGCGAGGGGTGCTGGACGGAGGTGAACTCCGTGGCGTAGGCGCCCGCCACCTTCTGGGTGGGCGAGTCGGGCGTGCGCAGTTCCGGATACTGCTCCTCCAGCGCCTCCAGGGAACGCAGGAGCTGGTCGAACTCGGCGTCGCTGACGACCGGGGCGTCCTTCACGTAGTACCGGAAGCGGTGCTCCTCGATCTGCTCAGCGAGCTGCGCGTGCTGCTCCCGTGCCTCGGCGGGCACCGTCGTCTCCGCCTGCTTGTCGCCGGCCACCGTGTCGTCCTCCCGTTACTCTGGGTTGTCCGCGAGGGATCTCGCCGCCCGGACGCAGTGGGCGAGAGCCCGGCGCGCGTACTCCGGGGAGGCTCCCGCGAGTCCGCACGACGGGGTGAGGGTCACCGCCTCCGCGAGAAGCCCCGGTCGCAGCCCCAGCCTGCGCCACAGCGTCCTGACACCCATGACGCTACCGGCCGGGTCTGACAACGCGGCGTCGGTGCCGGGCACGACGCCGACGAGCAGCCGGGTGCCGCCCTCTACCGCCTCCCCGATCACGTCGTCGTCACGCTCGGTGAGCAGGGAGAAGTCGAAGGAGACGGCCGACGCGCCCGCCCGGCGCAGCAGGGCGAAGGGCACGTCGGGCGCGCAGGAGTGGACGACGACCGGATGGTCGCCGTGCACGGCGACCACGTCCCGCAGGGTGGCCTCTACGGCCTGCCGGTCGACGGCGCGGTGGGTGCGGTAACCGCTCGCGGACCGCACGTGTCCGCGCAGTACGTCCACCAGGGAGGGCTCGTCGAGCTGGAGCACGACCTGCGCCCCCGGCACCCGGCGGGCGACCTCCTCCAGGTGCGTCCGCAGTCCCTCGGCGAGCGAACCGGCCAGGTCGCGGCAGGCGCCGGGGTCTGACAGCGCGACCTCGCCGTTGCGCAGTTCCAGCGCGGCGGCCAGCGTCCAGGGGCCGACGGCCTGCACCTTGAGCGGGCCCTGGTAGCCCTGGGTGAACTCCTCCAGCGCGTCGAGGTCCTCACCGAGCCAGGAGCGGGCCCGCCGGGTGTCGCGGCCCGGCCGGTCGCCGAGCCGCCAGCCGCTGGGCTCCACGCGCGCGTAGAGCTCGGCGAGCAGCCCGGCGGTGCGGCCGATCATGTCCGCGCCGGGTCCGCGGGCGGGGAGTTCGGCCAGGAAGGGGAAGTCCTCGACGGACCCGGTGACGGTCTTGGCGGCTTCGAGGGCGTCGCCCCCGGGCATGGAGCCGATGCCCGTGGCGGGGCCGAGACTGAGGTGTGCGTTCACGTGGGAAGCCTACGGAGGTTTCCCAGGGGCGCGGCCCCCGGACCCCGGCTTTCCCGCGACCGCGGTGTCCGCCGGGTCAGCGGCTCGGTGCCAGGCCGGCCTGCGCCCGGCCACCCGAGAGCCCACACCCCCGGCACCCCGGCGCACCAACGCCCTCGACACCCGGCCGGGCAGCGCCCGCGGCGCCCGATGGGCCAGCACCCTCGGCGCCTCGCCGGGCAGCGCCCCGCCACCCGACGGCCCGCACCCCGCCGGGCCCGCGCCCCCCTGGCACCCGGCGGGTCAACGCCCTCGACACCCGGCCGAGCAGCGCCCGCGGCGCCCGATGGGCCAGCACCCTCGGCGCCCGGCGGCCAGGCAGCGCCCCGCAGCGCCCGACGGATCAACGCCCCCACCACCCGCCCGGTCGGCGCCACGCCACCCCGCGGATCAGCGCCCCGGGCGGACCGTCAGGTCGTTGACCTCGGCGTCCCTGGGCAGGTCGACGGCCGTCAGGATCGTCGTGGCGACGGACTCCGGGTCGATCCACCGCGCGGGGTCGTACTCCTTGCCCTCCTGCTGGTGGACCTTGGCCTGCATGGGGCTGGCGGTGCGGCCGGGGTAGACGGACGTGACGCGGACGCCGTTGCCGTGCTCCTCCTCGCGCAGGGAGTCCGCGAGGGCCTTGAGTCCGTGCTTGGAAGCGGCGTACGCGGACCACTCGGCGTGGGCGCTCAGGCCGGCCCCCGAGTTGACGAACACCACGTGGCCGCGGGCGGTGCGCAGCTGCGGCAGGAAGTGGCGGGTGAGCTCGGCGGGGGCGATCAGGTTGACGTTGAGCTGGTGGTGCCAGGACCGGGGGGTCAGCTCGCCGACCTTGCCGAGGTCGACGACTCCGGCGATGTGGAACAGCGTGTCCACCCGGTCCGGGAGGCTCTGGTGCGAGAAGGCCCAGCTCAGCCTGTCGGGGTCGGCCAGGTCTCCGACGAGCGTGGCGGCGCCCGGGAACCGTGCCGCGAGTTCCTTCGCGCGGCCCGCGTCGCGCGCGTGCAGCACGAGGTCGTCCCCGCGCGCGTGCAGGCGGCGGGCGAGAGCGGCGCCGATGCCGGAGCCGGCGCCGGTGATCACATGGGTAGCCATGCCCGCCATGCTCGCATCACCGGTGGCTCACCCGGTGCCCCGGCCCTCGGCGGGAGCCGCCGACGTCGCGGCCTCCAGGTGGGCGAGCGCCGCCGCCGGCTCCTCGGCGAAGAACATCAGGTCGGCCAGGGGGCGGGGCAGGAACCCCTCGTCCTCCATGCGGTGGAACTGCTGCCGGAGGCCGTCGTAGAACCCGGCGGTGTTGAGGAGGACCACCGGCTTGTCGGTGTGGCCGTGCTTCTTCAGTTCCAGGATCTCGGTCGCCTCGTCGAGCGTCCCGGTGCCCCCGACCATGATCACGACCGCGTCGGCCCTCTCCAGCAGCAGCCGCTTCCGTTCGGCGAGGTCGCGCGCGATCACCATCTCCTCGACGCCCGGCCGCGCCTTGGCCGCGAGGAAGTCCACGGAGACCCCGCAGAGCCGGCCGCCCGCCTCCTGCACCCCGTCGGCGACCACCTTCATCAGGCCGACGTCCGAGCCGCCCCACACCAGGGTGTGGCCGCCCTTGCCGAGCAGCCCGGCGAACTCCCGCGCGGGGCGCGTGTAGCGGTCGTCGAGGTCGGCGGCGGAGAGGAAGACGCAGATTCGCATGACGTCACCGTACGCGGGAAGAACGACGGGCCCGCGGGTGCTCTTCCGGTATGGCCAAAGGACACACGATCACCATCGAGCACGGCACGCAGCATGTGAGGGTCGTCCACGGGGACCGGGTGCTGGCGGAGAGCGACCGGCCGCTGGTCCTGCGGGAGACGGGCTCGCCCGTGCGGTACTACCTGCCCGCCGAGGACGTACGGCTGGAGCTGCTGACCCCCTCCGACACCCACACGTACTGCCCGTTCAAGGGCACCGCCTCGTACTGGTCGCTGCCGGACGCGGCGGACCTGGTGTGGGGGTACCCGGACCCGAAGCCCGACGTCACCGAGATCAAGGACCACCTCTGCTTCTACGAAGTCGAAGTGTCGTGACCGATGAGCCGGCGGGGGTACGGCAGTCTCCACGGCATGGACAAGAAGACCCTTTCGCGCGACGGCACCCCCCTCGCGTACGAACGCACCGGACAGGGCCCGGCGGTCGTCCTGGTGAGCGGCGCGATGTCGACGGGCGCCACGGTGGCGCCCCTTGCGCCGCTGCTCGCTGACCGCTTCACCGTCGTCGCCTACGACCGGCGGGGCCGCGGCGGGAGCGGCGACACCGCCCCGTACGCCGTGGCCCGCGAGGTCGAGGACCTCGCGGCCATCGTGGAGGCGGCGGGCGGCGACGCGGCCCTGTACGGCATCTCCTCGGGCGGCGCGCTGGTCCTGGAGGCGGCGGCGGCCGGGCTGCCGGTCCGTTCCGTGGCCGTGTACGAGCCGCCGTTCGCCGACCACGGGGGCGGTGCGCCGGAGCGGGCCGCGTACACCGAGAACCTGACCGAGGCCCTCGCGCAGGGCCGGCGCGGGGACGCCGTGGAACTGTTCCTGCGGCTGACCGGCCTGGCCGAGGAGATGATCGCGGGCGCACGCCGGTCCCCGATGTGGGCCGACCTGGAGGCGGTCGCCCCGAGCCTGGCCTACGACGACGCCGTGATGGGCGACGGTCTGGTGCCCCGGGACCGCTTGGCCTCGATCGGTGTGCCGGTCCTGGCCCTGGCCGGCGGGGCGAGCCCCGGCTGGCTGCGGCAGGCGGCGAAGGACGTCGCGGACGCGGCACCCGAGGGCGTGTACCGCGCGCTGGACGGCCAGACGCACGCGGTGGACCCCGCCGTCCTCGCGCCGGTGCTGGCGGAGTTCTTCGCGGCATAGTTTCCTGCGCGCGGGCGCCGTGGTGCGCCCCTTCACGTCGCCCGCGCGCTGTGGCTCCCGTCGGGCACCGGCACCGGCACCGGCAGCCGCACCGGCGAGAAGCCGGCCGGTCGTGGAACTCGGCGGTCAGCCCGTACTCGCGCCGGCGGCGGAGGAAGGCGCGGACCCGGCTCCAGCGAAAGCGATCTCCTGCGGCGAACGGAGCCGACCCGTGCGCTCGGCTCCGTTCGCCGCAGCGAGCATCGCGACCGCCTTCGTCGCCAGGCGCGCCCCAGGCTCTCCGCGTCGGGGAAACGGCTCGTTCCTAAGCGACCGTGAGTACGATCTTGCCCCGGATGTGCCCTCGGGCGGCGCGTTCGTGCGCGGCTCGGGCGTCCGCGAGCGCAAACGTGCTGTCGATCGCGACGCGGACCGTGCCCGCGTCGAGCAAGCGCCCCAGTTCGGCAAGCTGCGCGCCGTTCGAGCGGACCTGGGCGCTCGAGACCGTTACACCCAGCTTCGCGGTCTCTTCTTCATCGAAGTCCCCGGGAAGCACGGGGAACTGGGAGCCACCGCGCTTGAGCGTACGCAGGAAGCGCTTGCTGTCGGGGCCACCCACGGCGTCGAGAACGACATCGACGTCGTGCACGAGTTCCTCGGGACGACTCTTGGTGTAGTCGATGTACTGGTCGGCGCCGAGCTCGCGCAGGAACGTCTCATGCGCGCCCGATGCCACCGCGACGACACGTGCGCCCCTCCATTTCGCCAGCTGTAGGGCGATGTGCCCCACGCCGCCCGCGGCGCCGTTGACGAGCACCGTCGTGTCGGCGTCGAGCGCCGTCGGGCGATGCCGTGCCTCCTGGAAGGGCGAGGGGTGATCGTGTCCGACCTCGATCAGGAACTGCCACGCGGTCAGGCCGGCCATGGGCGCCCCGGCGGCGTGCACGTGGTCGACGCCGACCGGCTTGCGTGCCAGGTCCGATGCGGGCGCAGCCACGTACTCGGCGTATGCGCTGCCGTCGAAGCTGGGAAAACGCAGAAGACCGAAGACTTCGTCACCTACGGCGAGACCTTCCACGTCCGCGGCGACAGCCTCGACGACGCCCGACACGTCCGACCCCGGAATCACCGGCAGGCTGACCGTCGATTCCGCCTCCCCGGGCATTCTGGTCAGCCCGCCGCGCAGGTACCAGTCCGGAGGATTGACGCCGACCGCGTGCACGCGAACGAGCACCTCGCCCGGCCCCGGCTCGGGAATCGGCACCTCGTCGTAGCGCAGAACGTCAGGGCCGCCGTGCTCATGGAGCCGGACCGCCCTCATCGTGTCTGTCGGCATCGTTTCCTCCTGCCCGCACTGCGGGATACGCTTATTCGGATCAGTGATCCACATAACCGGACCACTGATCCGAATATATGGACCACTGATCCGGATAGTCAAGAGGGGCAGATGCGGGCCGACGCCAGGAAAAACCGCGACCACCTGCTCGCAGTAGCAGGCACCGCCGTCACCGAGCAAGGCGTCGACGTGTCACTGCGCGACATCGCGCGCCGGGCCGATGTCGGGCTCGCGACGCTGCTGCGGCACTTCCCGACGCGTGAGGCACTGCTCGATGCCCTGCTCCGCACGAGCTTCGACGAACTGACGGCAAAGGCAGGCGAGTTCGAGACGGCGAGCTCGCCCGAAGACGCTCTCATCTCGTGGCTGCGCGACTGCGTCGCGTGGACAACCGAGTATCGGGGCGTGACCGTACTGATGGCAGCCGCCATCGAGGACACCGAATCCGCACTCCACGCTTCGTGCGTCACCCTGCGCGCAGCCGGTGCGCGGCTCCTCACCCGTGCCCAGGCCGCGGGCATCGCGCGGGGCGATATCGACGGTGCCGATTTGTTCGCGCTGGTAGCCATGCTCGCCTGGGTCGGCGATCAGCCCTCGCTCGCGCCACGCGCCGATCGCCTCTTCGAGGTTGTCGCGAGCGCGATTCTGACGAGCGCGGGGAGCAGCCATGCCGAGGGGGAACACCGCCCTCAGACCCGTAACTGAGATGGCCGCGCGCTGACCAGCGGACTCGGCAGGGGGCGACGCCGAGGTCGTACTGCATCCATCCCGGTCCGAACCCGGACCTGCGACCCGACTCCGGGCAGGCGCGGCATTCCCGACCGACCCTGATCCTGCAAGACACCCCGCCTGCGGGCCGTCTACAGGAAGACTGGCACAGTGCCCGCGTGGACCACGGCGACGTCCGTACGGAACACGAGCACCACAGGATGGCGTTGAAGCTGTGAAGGTGAGGGATCGGGGAGTGGTGGACGGTACGGGAGCGGAGGTCGACGGCGCGCGCGGGGTGTTCTCAGTGAACTCGACCGCCCCGGGCGCCGCACCGCGGGGACTCGACTCCTTCCGGCGCGGGTGGGAGACGCAGATCGGCGACGATGTCTTCCAACTGCCCGCCTTCAGCCCGGACACGGTCGGTGACTTCCGGGTCAGGGGACAGGTGGCCAAGGTGCAGGGCGCGGCGATCGCCGATCTGCACGCCGCGTCGGCGACCCGGACCGCGGACGCCCCGGGCGGCGACCAGGACCTGGTGGCGATGTACGTGGTGCGGCGCGGTACGTGGACTCTGGGCGGCCCGCCCGGTGGCGGCGAACAGACCGTGTCGGCAGGGCGGTTCCTCGTCCGGCACGTCGGGCGTCTGTCGGCCTTCGAGACGTCGGCGCACATCACGGCGAAGTTCTTCGTCCTGCCGCCCGGCGAACTCAAGCCCCTGCTCGGGAACCGGGCCATCACCGGGGCGGCGGACTCGGCCGAGATACGCCTGCTGACGGCCCTCGCGGACACGATCCAGACAACTGTGTCCGACCTCGGCCCGGCCGGTGTGGAAGCCGCCCACGGCGCGCTGATCGAGCTGGCCAAGGCGGTGACGAAGGGCCGGTTCGACGACGTGGAACCCCGGCTGGCGCCCGCGCTCACCCGGGCGGCCAAGGATCTCGCGGACCGCCGGCTCGCTGATCCCGAACTCTCTCCCGCGATGCTTGCGCGTGAACTCAGCGTCTCCGTCCGGACGTTGCACAGGGCATTCGCCGCGGTGGGAGAGCAGGTGACTACCTACATCCGCCACCGGCGACTGCAAGAGGCCAGGCTCGCCCTCACCGCGCCGTCAGGTCGCCTGAGTATCTCCGAACTCGCTGCCCACTGGCAGTTCGCGGACAGCAGTCACTTCACCCGGACCTTCAAGAAGCACTACGGTCAGACTCCCACCGAGTACGCCCGCTCGACCGGAGCGGCTTCGCTCCCGCCGAACCGGCACCCCTCGGGCCATGGGCCGGCCGAAAGCGCGTGACCAAAGGTAGGACCCGGCGGCTCCCGGCGAGCTGAGAGGTGATCCGCCGCCCCGTGGCTCACCCTTGGGTGGTGTTTGCTGCCCGGTCCGCTGCCCGCCTTCCGCCGGCCGACCGACGACGGACCGGCGTCGGCCCCCCTCTTTCACGCGTATGCGGCAGCCGTCCACACGGGCCCTGGCCCCGTCGAGCTCGCCGCCGCTTCGGGTTCGGCACGCAGGATGCCGGCAACTGGTCGAAGACTCCGACCAGCCGCCGGCGGTCCGGGCGCCGGGGATGAGCGCGTCATGGAAGCGCCGGGGGCACTGAAGAAGGCTCAGTCGATCAGTTCGGCGGCCCGTTCGGCGATGGCGTAGACGGTCGCATTGGTGTTGGCCGAGGGGATGGACGGCATCACCGACGCATCGGCGACCCGCAGTCCGGCTATTCCGTGCACCCGAAGGTTCGCAGGGTCGACGACGGCATCGGCGTCGGTTCCCATGCGGCAGGTGCCGGTGAAGTGGAAGTAGGGGCCGGTCGCCTTGCGGATGAACTCGTCCACGGATTCGCCGCTCGTCCCGGAGCCCGGCACCGCTTCCTGCTTGCGCCAGTCGGCGAACGCGTCGGCCTCCCCGATGCGGCGTGCCAGGGCCAGGCCCTTGCGCATGGTCTCCAGGTCACGATCGTCGCTCAGGTAGCCGGGGTCGACGACGGGAGCGCTTCCGGGATCGGCGTCCGCGAGACGCACGGTGCCGCTGCTGTGCGGAGCCATCGCGGAGAAAGCGATGGAGTAGCCGTTGGCCGGCGGCCGGCCCCATGCCGACGGGAGCGGTGCGGCGACGACGTAGACCTGAAGGTCCGGCCGGGCCGCGGCGGGGTCGCTGTACAGCAGGCCCATCATTTCGGCCGGCGGGTTGGCCGGAACGAACGGTACGGGCTGGATGGCCTCGTACACCACGCCCGCCATCGGATGGTCCTGCAGATGGGAGCCCACTCCCGGCAGGTCGGCGACGACGTCGATGCCGTGTTCCTCGAGGTGTTGTGCCGGGCCGATCCCTGACAGCATCAGGAGGTGTGCGGAACCGATGGCTCCCGCGGTCAGTACCACCTCGGCGCCGTCGACGGACCGGCGCTCCCCACCGATGGTGTACTCGACGCCGGTGCAGCGGCCCGCGGTGGTGCGCAGCCGCTGCACGGTCGCGTCCGTGACGACGTCCAGGTTCGGCCGGTCGAGGAACGGACGGATGTAGGCGTCGGCCGCGCTCTGGCGGGCGCCGGCGGGCAGATTCATGTCACTCCACCCGAACCCGGTCTCCAGCCCGCTGCCGATGTCATCGGCGCGTGCGAACCCGGCCTCCACCGCGGCGTCGATGCCCGCCGTGGCCAGGGGATGGGGTTCCGGGACCGGGGCGACCACGACCGGGCCGTCCGTTCCGCGTACTGAGGCATCACGGCTGCGAGTGCTCTCGCTGCGGCGGAAACAGGGCAGCAGATCGTCGAAACCCCAGCCCGGAGCGCCGAGGCCGGGCCATTCGTCGTAACCGGAGCGGTGCCCCCGCAGGTGGTAGAGGCCGTTGATGCTCGACGATCCGCCGAGCGCCTTGCCGCGCAGCACATCAGCGGCTCTGCCTGTACCGGCCTGCACGGTCGAGGCGCCCAGCCAGAGGGATGACGGGTCGAACCCGAGGAAGCCCCAAGGAGATGCCATCGTCGCGGTCGCGTCCCGGGCTCCGGCCTCCAGCAGCAACACCCGCATGCCGGGGCGTTCCGAAAGCCGGGAGGCAATCACACATCCCGCTGTCCCCGCTCCTACCACGACATAGTCATAAGGACTCTTGCTCATCATTTCTCCGCTTTCCACGGCAGCCCTGCCCGACCGCCGGATGTCAGAAAATCAGCCCCTCGACGATCAAGAAGCTGATGACGCTTATGCGCTGAAGGGTCTGAAAGTCGGGACGGTTGTCTTCGCGTCAGCTCTGTGGGTCGCCCAGCCGCGTCCGGGCTCGGCGCGCGGGAGGCGTGGGATCGGCTGATCAGCAGCGGGCGGGCTGCAGCGGAGTACGACTGTCCGGATGGAGGCCCGCCGCGCACCCCTGCTGGTGCGGGCGTTGCCGGTGCTGACGGACACCGGAGTGACCCGGTGGCAGTGGAAGCTTAGGAAAACCGACACAGCACGCACTTGAACCAGCGCGCCGTCCGTTCGGAACCTGAGCGCCAGCACGGGCGGGCAGGATGCCGCGTCTCTCATCGCCGGACCGGCCACGGCGGCACGTACGCAGACGATCAGCTCGTCTCGCTCACCCCTGCGGACGCTCCGCAGGGGAAGCCTGTGACGGCGGCGGAGCCCCGAAGATCCTTTCTACGCCACCCCGGCCGTCGCCCGCGTGGTCGTCGCGATCGTCGCCGAGCCGAGGACGCGGGTGCCGTCGTACAGGACGATCGCCTGGCCGGGGGCGACTCCGCGGACCGGCTCGGCGAACGACACCTGGAGGGTGCCGTCGACGAGTTCGGCGCTCACCTCCGTCTCGCCGCCGTGGGCGCGGAGCTGGGCGGTGTAGGTGCCCGGGCCGCTCGGCGCGGTTCCGCACCAGCGCGGCCTGATCGCCGTGAGCGCGCAGACGTCCAGGGCGGCCGCAGGGCCGACCGTCACCGTGTTGTCCACCGGGGAGATGTCCAGGACGTAGCGCGGCTTGCCGTCGGCGGCCGGGGTGCCGATGCGCAGGCCCTTGCGCTGGCCGATGGTGAAGCCGTACGCGCCCTCGTGGGTGCCGATCCTGGCGCCGGACTCGTCGACGATGTCGCCCTCGGCCTTGCCGAGGCGGTTCGCGAGGAAGCCCTGGGTGTCGCCGTCGGCGATGAAGCAGATGTCGTGCGAGTCGGGCTTCTTGGCGACCGCGAGGCCCCTGCGCTCGGCCTCGGCGCGGATCTCGTCCTTCGTCGTCACCGTGTCGCCGAGCGGGAACAGCGCGTGGGCGAGCTGCCGCTCGTCCAGCACGCCGAGCACGTACGACTGGTCCTTCGCCATGTCGGAGGCGCGGTGCAGCTCGCGGCCGCCGTCCTCGCGGACCACGACCTGCGCGTAGTGGCCGGTGCAGACCGCGTCGAAGCCGAGGGCGAGCGCCTTGTCGAGCAGGGCGGCGAACTTGATCTTCTCGTTGCAGCGCAGGCACGGGTTCGGGGTGCGCCCCGCCTCGTACTCGGCGACGAAGTCCTCCACGACGTCCTCGCGGAAGCGGTCGGCGAGGTCCCACACGTAGAACGGGATGCCGATGACGTCCGCGGCGCGGCGGGCGTCGCGCGAGTCCTCGATGGTGCAACAGCCCCGCGCGCCGGTGCGGAACGACTGCGGGTTCGCGGACAGCGCGAGGTGGACGCCGGTCACGTCGTGGCCCGCCTCGGCCGCGCGCGCGGCGGCGACGGCCGAGTCGACACCGCCCGACATGGCGGCGAGGACTCGGAGCGGACGGGAAAGCTGCGGGGTGTCAGTCATAGCCCTCCAAGGGTAAGGGGGCGCGGGAACCGGAGCCCGCGCGTATCCGTTCTCGATCACATGGGGGAGACACAGCGCGACACCGACCGGCGTATCGGGCGGCGCGCCCTGCTCATCGGCGGGGCCGCGGCCGCCGCCGGCACGGCCGCGCTCGCACGCGACGAGCTGGCGCACCTGTGGTGGCGGCTGCCCGGCGTGGAGAAGCCGCGGGTGGCGGGCGCGGTCGACTTCCGGGGCGCGCGGTGGGTGGCGGCCTCGCCGGCGAACTGGCGGCGGGCGGACCGGCCCGACGACTACGCCGTGGACCGGGTGGTCGTCCATGTCACCCAGGGCAGCTTCGCGAGCGCGGTGAAGGCGTTCCAGGACCCCGGTCACGGGGCCGCGGCCCACTACATCGTCCGTCAGGACGGGCACATCACCCAGATGATCCGCGAGCTGGACGTGGCCTTCCACGCGGGCAACCGCGAGTACAACGAGCGCAGCGTCGGCATAGAGCACGAGGGTTTCGTGGACCGGCCCGAGGACTTTACCGACGCGATGTACGCGGCCTCCGCGCGGCTGACGGCGCGGATATGCGGGCGGTACGGCATCCCCGTCGACCGCCGGCACGTCATCGGGCACGTGGAGGTGCCGGGGACCGACCACACCGACCCGGGGCCGCACTGGGACTGGAAGCGGTACCTGCGGCTGGTGCGCGCGGCGCGGACAGCGAGCGCATAGCGGGGATGCTGTGTGACGCAGCCCACATGACCGCCATATGGTGACCAATCGCCGAGGTCCGCGTGTCCGATGCGTCCCGCCCGACGAGCATGACCTGCGAACCGCCAACTTGGCCTCTGCACAAGCCAGTTGACGGCGCCTGTCCGGCAGGGCGTTCGCACAGCCTGTTCGGCTCGCTCCCAGGTTCGCCCCAGTCCTCACACAGCCCCTGCGTCGAGGCTCCACGGCCATGACGAACAGCGCAGAGCCCGCGTCCGGCGCGGAGCGAGACGGCAGGGACGCCCACGCGAGAAGCGACCGGGGCGGCAAGGGCGAGCACACCAGGGCGGCCGGGGGCCGGAGCGGGAAGGGAATGCACCGGCGCCGCTTCCTCGGCGGGATGGCCGGAGTCGGCCTCGGTGCCGTCGGGGCGGCGGGGGCGACCTTCGGGCTGCTGACCGACGCGGGCGGCAACAAGGCCGGCGCCGCCACCGGCACGGGCACGCTGCCCGTCCCCGACCTCCTCGAAGGCACCGCCGCCGACGGCACCACCACCTTCACCCTGGAGGCGAAGGCCGGCACCGGCGAGGTGCTCGACGGGGTCACCAGCACCACCGCCGGCTACAACCAGTCGTTCCTCGGCCCGACCATGAAGTGGACCAGCGGCGACACCGTCCTGCTGAACATCACCAACAGCCTCACCGAGGAGACCACCGTCCACTTCCACGGCGCGCACGTCCCGCCGAAGATGGACGGCGGCCCGCAGAACGCCTTCGCCGCCGGGACGACCTGGTCCCCCACCTTCACCGTCCTGGACGAGGCCAAGACCCTCTGGTACCACCCGCACGCCCTGGGCACCACGGCGAAGCAGGCCACCCACGGGCTGGCCGGGATGATCATCGTGGAGGACGACTCCACCGCCTCCGCCGCCCTGCCGAGCGACTACGGCGTCGACGACATCCCGCTCGTCTTCCAGTGCCTGGCCGTCGACAGCGCCGGCGACATCAAGTACGACCAGGCCGGCTACCTCACCAGCGGCCTCAGCTTCCCGGTGCTGGTCAACGGCGCCAACGTCGACGACACCACGCTCACCTTCAGCGCCACCAGGACCCGCAACCGCTTCCGGGCGCTCAACGCCTCGCCGTCGGACATCATCACCCTCCAGCGCAGCGACGGCGGCAAGTTGACCCAGATCGCCACCGACCAGGGCTACCTGACGGAGCCGACCTCGGTGGACACCATCCGGCTGGTGGCCGGGGCCCGCGCCGAGTTCGTCATGGACGTCACCGAGGACGTCACCCTCCAGGTCGTCATCACGACGGGCTGGATCCGCGGCGGCTCCGGCACGTTCGACTTCCTCACGGTCGCGGCCGGCGGCAGCGACACCCCGGACGACCTGCCGAGCAGCCTCAGCACCATCGAGCGGTACGACACCAGCGGCTTCACGGCCCGCACCATCACGCTCAGCAACACGGGCGCGACGATGAAGATCAACGGTCAGGCCGGCCTCACCATGTCCGGCATGACCATGATCAGCACCACGCTGGGGGCCAAGGAGATCTGGACGATCACCAACGCCTCCCAGCTGGAGCACTCCTTCCATCTGCACGACGTGCCCTACCAGTTGGTCTCGATCAACGGCTCGGCCCCCACCGGGGTCCAACTCGGCTGGTACGACACGTTCGAGGTGGTCGGCGGCGGCTCCCTCAAGATCGCGATGGAGTTCACCGACTTCTCCGACGACACCTACATGTACATGCTCCACTGCCATCTGCTGCAGCACGAGGACGAGGGCATGATGGCGTCCCTCATGGTGCTGGACGGCTGAACACCGGCCCCGGGGGGCGGGCTGATCCGGACGAGGAGTCCTAGCTGAGGCCGGCCGCCCGGGCCCGCTCCACGGCCGGGCCGATCGCCTTGGCGACCGCCTTGACGTCGGCCTCCGTGGAGGTGTGGCCGAGGGAGAAGCGCAGGGTGCCGCGGGCCAGGTCCGGGTCGGTTCCGATGGCCAGCAGCACATGGCTGGGCTGGGCGACGCCCGCGGTGCAGGCGGAGCCGGTGGAGCACTCGATGCCCTGGGCGTCGAGCAGCAGGAGCAGCGAGTCGCCCTCGCAGCCCGGGAAGGTGAAGTGGGCGTTGGCCGGGAGGCGGCCGCCGGGTGCCGGGTCCCCGCCGAGGATCGCGTCGGGGACCGCGGTGAGGACCGCCTCGACCAGGCTGTCCCGCAGGGCGCCGATCTCCCGCGCGAACCACTCGCGCCGCTCGGCGGCCAGCGTGCCCGCGACCGCGAAGGACGCGATCGCGGGCACGTCGAGGGTCCCGGAGCGGACGTGCCGTTCCTGGCCCCCGCCGTGCAGCACGGGCACGGGGGTGTACTCACGGCCCAGGATCAGGGCGCCGATGCCGTACGGGCCGCCGATCTTGTGACCGGACACGGCCATCGCGGCGAGGCCGGAGGCGGCGAAGTCGACCGGCACCTGCCCGTACGCCTGCACCGCGTCGGCGTGCAGCGGGACGCCGAACTCGGCGGCGACGTCGGCCAGTTCACGGACCGGGGAGATGGTGCCGATCTCGTTGTTGGCCCACATCGCGGTGGCCAGGGCCACGTCGTCGGGATTGCGGGCGATGGCCTCGCGCAGCGCCTCGGGGTGGACCCTGCCGTAGGCGTCGACCGGAAGGTACTCGACGGTGGCGCCCTCGTGTTCGCCGAGCCAGTGCACGGCGTCGAGGACGGCGTGGTGCTCGACGGGGCCTGCCAGCACCCGGGTCCGGGCGGGGTCGGCGTCGCGGCGGGACCAGTACAGGCCCTTGACTGCCAGGTTGTCCGCCTCGGTGCCGCCGGAGGTGAGGACGACCTCGCTGGGGCGCGCGCCGAGGGACTCCGCGAGGCTCTCGCGGGCCTCCTCGACCGTACGGCGGGCCTGTCGGCCGGATGCGTGGAGGGAGGAGGCGTTGCCGGTGACACTCAGGTGCGCGGCGAGTGCCTCGACTGCCTCGGGAAGCATCGGGGTCGTCGCGGCGTGGTCGAGGTATGCCATGGTGCCCCGATTCTACGGGGACCCGGTCACCGGTCTCGGTGACAGGCCCGACCGGAACGGGGACACGACGGTGCGCGGCTCGTCCCCGGCCGCCTCCCGCCGCCTCACGCGCGGCACACCCTGCCGTCACACGACCGGCTCACACCTGCCGGCTCACGCCTGGCGCGCGCCCGGCTCAGGCCTGCCGTCAACGCCCGGCTCGCACCCGGCGCCGCCCGCCTGACAAGGACCCGGCGCCTCACGCCCCGCGCCTCACGCACGGCGAAGCCCGCTATCTGCGCACAGGTGGCGGCTTCGCGGCTCAGGGCTTCCGCGAGGCGCGGCGCCGCACGCGGCTCGTGGTGGTCACAGGCTCCACGACAGCGAGCTGTCGGCCTGCATGAAGGCGGCCAGGACCAGCAGGTCCGCCACGCCCAGGCCGAGGCCGAGGAAGGCGCGGCCGCGGCGGGCCGTGCCGCGCCACAGGGCGACGCCGGCCAGGGCGATGGCCATCGGGCCGAGGAAGACGTTGAGCACGAGGAGGCCGAGGAGCCCGAGGACGAAGGACGCGACGGCCATGCCGTCGGCGTCGCTGGCCCCGGTGCGGCTCGTGGCCGATGCGGTGAGTTGCATGTCAGTCAGCTCCCGGTGAAAGGGGACGGCGTTCAGTGGGTCGAGGTGTGACGCCGGCGTCCGTGGCGCTCGCGGAGCGCGAAGACGGCGAGCCAGACGGCGATGACGGCGGCGGCGACGGCGGTGACCGTGAGCGACGTGTGGGCCACGGTGCCCATCACGAGGCCGAGCAGCAGAAGTGCGGCGACGAGGAACAGCATGGGATGAGATCCCCCTCCGAGATGCGTGCGAGATGCTTCTCGTTACGTTTGGGTGAACGGTTGTAGTAACACTTGTTCACTGACTCTGGAGTCTAGCGCGTCGCACGGCTTTTCAATTACGGAGAACAGTTGTTAACTGCATGGCATGAGTCACACCCTCGGCATCCGGCAGGCGCAGAAGCAGAAGACCCGGCAGTCGCTCCTGGACGCCGCGCTGACGCTCCTGGAGGAGCAGTCCCTGAGCAGCCTGGGCCTGCGCGAGGTCACGCGCGCCGTCGGCGTCGCCCCGACGGCCTTCTACCGGCACTTCCGCTCCACCGAGGACCTGGGCGTGGCCCTGGTCGAGGAGGCGCTGGGCAGCCTGCACCCGATGATCCGGACGACGGTGTCCACGGCGGGCGACAGCGATGAACGCATCGTCCGCGCCGTCGAGTTGATCGCCGGTCATGTGGACGCCTACCCCGCCCACGTCCGATTCATCGCCCGGGAACGCCATGGCGGGGTGCAGCCGGTGCGCGAGGCCATCCGGGAGCAACTGGCCCGGTTCGCCGAGGAGGTGAGGAACGAACTGGCCAAGGACCCCGAGTCGGCGGGGTGGAACGACGACGACCTCCTCATGCTCGCCCACCTGTACGTCGACCAGATGCTGATCACGGCCTCGCTGTTCCTGGAGGCGCTGGAGGCCCCGGAGAAGCGGGACCACGTCACCCGGCTCGCGACGCAGCAGATGCGGCTGATCAGTCTCGGCCGCCGGCACTGGCTCGCCTGACGCCGGCCCGCACCCGCTCTCCCCTTCCTTCGGTGCGCGAGAGCCGGGCCGACCGGCAACACGGCGGCGGCGCACCCGCGTTCGGGTGCCGTCCCCGCGAACCCAGTTGGCGATTACCGCTTCCTTGTCGGGAGCGACCACGAACCCTTCAACGGCTTCGT
>NZ_JBEXCW010000038.1:0-75591 GCF_040605435.1 Streptomyces sp. NPDC005574 | reverse complement strand
TGGGCCCGGGGCCCGGTTTTCCGGGCGCCGGCGGCCTCGGGGTTTCGTGTGTCCTCGGTCAGGCGGGGACGGTGCACTCGAAGGCGTGCAGGTAGGCGTTGACCGGCCGGATCTCGCCGATGACCAGGCCCGCGTCCGTCAGCCGGTCCACCATGCTCTGCCGGGTGTGCTTGGCGCCCCCGACGTTGAGGAGCAGCAGCAGGTCCATGGCGGTCGTGAAGCGCATCGACGGGGTGTCGTCGACCAGGTTCTCGATGACGACGACACGGGCGCCGGGACGCGCCGCCTTGCGGACGTTGGCCAGCGCCCTGCGGGTGCTGTCGTCGTCCCACTCCAGGATGTTCTTGATGATGTACACGTCCACCTGGACGGGGATGTCCTCGCGGCAGTCCCCCGCCACGATCCGCACCCGGTCGGCCAGCGAACCCCCGGCGCGCAGGCGCGGGTCGGCGTTCTCCACCACCCCCGGCAGGTCCAGCAGGGTGCCGTGCATCGCGGGGTGCTTCTCCAGCAGGCTCGCCAGCACCTGCCCCTGGCCGCCTCCGATGTCGGCGACCGAGGAGACGCCCTGGAGGTCGAGCAGCGCCGCGACGTCACGCGCCGACTGCTCGCTGGAGGTCGTCATGGCGCGGTTGAACACGTGCGCGGACTCGGGTGCCTCTTGGTTGAGGTACGTGAAGAACTCCTGGTCGTACACGTCCTCGAAGACGTTGCGGCCCGAACGCACCGCTTCGTCCAGCTTCGGCCAGACGTTCCACGTCCACGGCTCCGTGCACCACAGCGCGATGTAGCGCAGGCTGTGCGGGTCGTCCTCGCGCAGCAGGCGGGACATCTCCGTGTGGGCGAAGGTGCCGTCGGGGTGCTCCACGAAGACACCCTGGCAGGACAGGGCGCGCAGCAGCCGGCGCAGTGTCCGCGGCTGGGACTTCACCGCCGCCGCCAGGTCCTCGACGGTCATGGGCGTGTCGTCCAGGGCGTCCGCGACGCCCAGGCGGGCGGCCGCGCGTACGGCGGCGGCGCACGCCGCCCCGAAAACGAGTTCCCGCAGCCGCATGGGCGGCGGGGGAGCCGGTTCAACGGTCGTCATCGAATGCCTCGCTTCTGCTGTGGTGCTGTCTGTGGGGAGGTGGGGAGCGGGTTCGTCAGCACATTCCGGCGGGCTCGGAGACCGAGCACCGGTTGCCCTGGAAGATGTTGCCCTTGCCGGTGTCCCGGTTGGCGAGGTCGGCGGTGCCGTTGCGCAGGACCACGTTGTCGCGGATCTCGTTGCGCTCGTTGAGGGCGCCGACGAAGCTCTTGAACAGCACGATGCCGCCGGAGAGCGGGGAGGTGCCCACGTTGTCCTCGACGCGGTTCCTGGCCACCAGCGTCTTCTCGGTGCCGGTGAGCACGATGCCCGAGCCCTGGAGGAAGGGCAGGCGGGCGGTCGCGGGACACTTCTTGTTGTTCTGGTACACGTAGTTGCGGCTCACGCTCAGCGCGCCGGCGTGCGGCGCGGACTCGTCGCCGACGACGAAGACGCCGGTGCAGTTGCCGGTGATCTCGTTGTGCTCGACGGTGAGGTTGCGCAGCCGGCGGACCGTGACGCCGATCCGGTTGCCGAGCAGCAGGTTGTCCCTGATCTTCAGGGCCTTGGCGTCCTGCGCTCCCTCCTCCCGGTCCACGGTGTTGGACACGAACAGCCCCGCGTCGCCGTTGTGCTCGGCGATGTTGTGGCTGAACACGCCCCGCACGGACCGCTCCTGGGCGAGTCCCCACTGGCCGTTCTTCTCCGCGGTGACGCCCTGGACCTTGAGGCGGTCGGTGCGCGTGGCCCACAGGCCGCTCTTGGTGAAGTTCTTCAGGGTCAGCGCGCGCACGGTGACACGCTCCACGCGCCGGCCTTCGGTGCCGCTCACGCAGATGCCGTTGCCCGCCTTGGCGCACGCGCGCGTCGAGGTGGCGTCAGGCACGATGACGGTCGAGTCGGCGTTCATGCCCCGCAGGGTCACGTCCGACGTGGTGATGGTGACGCTCTCGTGGTAGAGGCCGGGCGAGAGCAGGACGGTGTCCCCCGGCTTCGCGGCGTCCACGGCTTTCTGGATCGATTCGCCGGGCTGTACCCGGTGCACCCGCCAGCTGCCGGCCGACGGGGCTGCGCCCAGCCCCGACGCCACGACTGCGGCGGTGCATGCGAGGAGGGCCATCTGTCGTTTGGTCATATGGCGAAGTTATGAGCGGGTGTTCCGGGCCGCCACCGCTGATCCCCCAGGCGGGAAGCAGTTCCCGCGGGTCGACCCGGGCGGCGGCACCGTACGGCTCACCCGCCTGCCCGCCCGGCAGGTGACACGGCGTCGGAAACGCCGGGTGGCGGTGCCGGCGTACCGCCGTCGGGGGCCGGCGGGTCGCGTCAGCGTGCGGCCGACGGAGGCGGCAGGCGCATCTCCGCGAGGTCGGGAGGGATCGGTGTGTCGGGCCGGAAGAACGGTGCCGACTCACCGTCACTCGCGGTGGCGGGCGCGTCGGTGAGCCGGAAACGCTCCCGCAGCCTGCCGTAGAAGTCGGTGGGGCCGAGCCGGATGAGCCGCACTCGCTGCGGGGCGCGGAAGACGCCGATCCAGTCGCCCGGGTCGAGGACTCCGCGCAGTTGGCCGTCGACGCTCACTGCGGCCTGCCCGGAGTGCGGCAGCACCCGCAGGGCCACCGGTTCGTCGGGGGCGGCCACGACCGTGCGGTCGAACGTCATGTGGGGTGCGATCGGGGTGAAGACGACCGCGTCCATGTGGGGCGAGAGCACCGGTCCACCGGCGGCGAAGCTGTAGGCGGTCGAACCGGTGGGGGTGGCCACCGCGACGGCGTCGGCGGAGTACGAGGCGAGCAGTCGGCCCGCCACGTACACCCCGACGCTCACCTGGTGGTCGCGGGCCAGTTTCTCCAGCACGACGTCGTTGAGGGCGATCACGTCCAGGGCCAGGCCCCAGCCCTGTCCTTCGGTGCTCTCGGGCCGGACGCGCGGCGGCGGAAGCGCCGGGCCCCGGCCGTAGCGGAGAAGGGCCTCCATCTCCTCCGGGATCTCCAGGGCCCGGGAGGCGCGCATGGTCAGCGTCATGCGTTCCTCCACCACGGCGTCACCCCCGTGGACGGCCTCCAGGGCCTCGGTGACCTGACGCACCGGCACCTCGGTGAGGAAACCGACCTTGCCCAGGTCGACGCCGAGGACATTCGCCCCGCTCCTGACCGCGATCCGGGCCCCGCGCAGGAAGGTGCCGTCACCGCCGAGCGTCACCACCAGGTCCGGGTGGCCCGCCGCCTCGGCCTCCTCCCGGCCCCCTCTGCGCTGCTGGTCCTTGCTCCAGACATCGATGTCGGTGCAGGGGATGCGGTGCTCCGCGCACCAGGCGTGGACCGCGTGCGCCGCGTCCCGTGCCGTCGTACGGCCTTGGTGCACGACCAGTCCCACGCGCTGAACGGACATGGCAACCTCCCGATGGGTACGCCGTCTGTGCAGCAACGTACGGCAGCGGCCCCGCACCCGCACGAAGGCCCGCTGCCCGGGCGCCCGGCCCGGGTGACCTTCCCGCCGCCGGGCTGTGCCCCGGGTGCCCGTGGCCGCCGCGGGGACACGATCTAAGGTCGTCCGGTGACCAGCAGCCACGCGACGCGTTCCCCCGACCTCGACGACGACGCGGGACCGGCGGCGCCGCCCGGCGCCTGGCAGGAGCGCCTGCGCCGGTTCGGTCACTCCGCACGCCCGCCGGCCGACGTCCGCCGGCGCCTGGTGCCACCCTTCCCCGAGCCGGGCACCCGCGTCTGGCGGTGGCTGGGCCTCGGTCCGGGACCGGCGTACCGCCTCGCACGGGCCATGGGGTGGCTGGGGCCGGTGCTCGTCGCCGTCCTCGCCGGAGCGCTCCGCTTCTGGCATCTCGGGCAGCCGCGCAAACTCGTCTTCGACGAGACGTACTACGCCAAGGACGCCTGGTCGATGCTGCACCTCGGCTACGAGGGGACCTGGCCGGACCGCAAGATCGCCGACCCGCAGGTCCTGGCGCACCCGCAGGTGATCCCGCTGTCCGACACCGGGGCCTTCGTCGCGCACCCGCCGGCCGGCAAGTGGGTGATCGCCCTCGGCGAGTGGATGTTCGGCCTCGACCCGTACGGCTGGCGCTTCATGACGGCGGTCCTGGGGACGCTGTCGGTCCTCATGCTGTGCCGCACAGGACGCCGCCTGTTCCGCTCGACGCTCCTCGGCTGTCTGGCCGGGGCGCTGATGGCGGTGGACGGCCTGCACTTCGTGATGAGCCGTTCCGCCCTGCTCGACCTGGTCGTGATGTTCTTCGTCCTGGCGGCGTTCGGATGCCTGCTGGTCGACCGGGACCGTGCGCGGGCCCGGCTCGCGGCGGCCCTGCCGGTCGGCGCGGACGGCCGTGCGGGCCCCGACCGGGACACCGGCGACCGCGCCGGGACGGGACCGCGTCCCTGGCGGATCGCGGCCGGTGTGTTCCTGGGCCTGGCCGCGTCGAGCAAGTGGAACGGCCTGTACGTGCTGGTCTTCTTCATGGTCCTGACGGTGCTGTGGGACGTCGGCGCCCGCCGCGTCGCCGGGGCGGGCCGCCCCTGGCGGGCCGTGCTGCGCCGCGACCTCGGCCGGGCGGTGCTGTCCGTCGCCGCCGTCGCCGTCCTGACGTACCTGCTGACGTGGACCGGCTGGTTCCTGTCCGACGACGGGTACGGCCGCCACTGGGCCGACGGCCGCGGCGGCACCTGGTCGTGGATACCGGCCCCGCTGCGCAGCCTGTGGCACTACGAGACCGGGGTCTACCGGTTCAACGTCGGGCTGCACATCCCGCACCGGTACCAGTCCAACCCCTGGAGCTGGCTGGTCCTCGGCCGCCCCGTCGCCTTCGACTACGCGGCGCCGCAACCCGGCCAGGACGGCTGCCACTCCGGCGCCGCGTGCTCGCAGGAGATCCTCGCCCTCGGGACGCCCCTGCTGTGGTGGGCGGCCTGCTGCGCCCTGGTGTACCTGCTGTACCGGTGGGCGCTGCGCCGCGACTGGCGGGCCGGCGCCGTGCTGTGCGCGGTGGCCGCGGGCTATCTGCCGTGGTTCCTCTACCAGGACCGTACAATCTTCTCCTTCTACGCGGTCGTCATCGTGCCGTACCTGTGCCTGGCGGTGGCCATGCTGGTGGGCGCGATGCTGGGCCCACCGGGGGCGGACGCGCGGCGCCGCGCGGTCGGAACGGTGGCCGCGGGCGTCCTCGTGCTGCTCATCGCGTGGAACTTCGTCTACTTCTTCCCGATCTACACCGGGCAGGCGATCCCCTACGCGTCATGGACCGGGAGGATGTGGCTCGACAGCTGGGTCTGAGCGGGCGCTGCCGGATCCGTGGACCCGGGCCGGCCCGTCCGAGGGCCGGCCTCCGCCCTCCGGCACCTGCCCGCACGCCGGCCGCCTTCAGGCCGTCAGGCCGGCCGCCAGCGTCGCGCCGAGGTTCCAGCACGCCTCGGTCTGCGCCCGGTCCGGCTCGCCGGTCACGGTGACCGGCTCGGCGCCCCGGCGCCAGCCGAGTCCCGTCGCGATCGACTCGATGCCGCGCACGGCGCCGGTGACGTCGTTCCCGCCGTGCACGTAGTAGCCGAAGGGCCGGCCGCGGGTGGCGTCCAGGCACGGGTAGTAGACCTGGTCGAAGAAATGCTTGAGCGCGCCGGACATGTAGCCGAGGTTCGCGGGCGTGCCGAGGAGGTAGCCGTCGGCGGCCAGCACGTCCGACGCCGTGGCGGCGAGCGCCGCGCGCCGCACCACCCGCACGTCCTCGATCTCCGGCGCCGTCGCACCGGAGACGACGGCCTCGAACAGCGCCTGGCAGTTCGGCGAGGGCGTGTGATGCACGATCAGCAGGGTGGCCACAGCGGGAACCCTGCCGTGCCGGCGCCGCCCACCGCAAGCCGGGCCATCCGGCACCGGCCCGTGCCGGACTGGCCGGTCGAAGGCGTGCCGACTCCCCCGCGACCGGCGGCAACGGTCCCCGGCGGCGGCCTCACGGGACCTGCGACGCCCGGGGGGCTGCTCCGGGGCGGGGCACCGTTTCCGTCTGGTCGCGGCCCCCGCCGAGCAGGCGGATATTGGGAGGGGGGAAGGCGCACCCGGGCGTACCCGGCGGCTCGCCGACGACCCCACGCAGCCGGAGGGGCGGTGCTCACCTCGAAAGCTCCGGACGACTCGTCCGCCCCCGACGGCCGCGACCGGCCCGCCCCTCCGCTGAGCTGGCGTGCGGTGCTGTTCTGGCTGATCGGCATCACGGCCGTGCTGGCGGTGACCGGCCTCGTCCTGGGCCGCGAGACCCGGCCGGCGCCGTTCCTGATCGCGGTGCCCGCGCTGATCGCCGGGCGCGGCACGGTACGGCAGACCGCGGTCGCCTCGATCTGGACGACCGTCGTCATCGCGGCCTCCCTGTTCGACACCCCGCTGGGCACGATCGGCGCCGACGCTGCGGTCGTCGTCTTCGCCGTCCTCTTCAACGGCCTCAGCGTCGCGCGCGCCGCCCAGCGGGTCCACCGGGAGAAGGAGATCGCCCGGCTGCGGTCTGCGGCGGCCGCCCTGCAACGGCAGCTTCTGCGTCCGTTCCCGCTGGTCACCGACCAGCTTCTGGTGCACGGCCTGTACCAGCCGGTGGAGGAGGACAGCCGGGTGGGCGGCGACGTCTACGAGGTCGTGGCCTCCCCCTACGGCAGCCGCGTCTTCATCGCGGACGTCCAGGGCAAGGGCCTGCCCGCCATCAGCGCGGCCTTCGCCGTGCTCAGCGCCTTCCGGGAGGCGGCCGTGGCCGAGCCGACGCTGACCGCGGTCGTCGACGCCCTGGAGGAGGCGGTCCTGCGGCACAACTCCTTCGCCGCGCAGGTCGGTGAGCGGGAGCGGTTCGTGACGGCGCTGGTCCTCGGCATCGACTCGGAGCCGGAGGTGCAGGTGATCAACTGCGGGCATGTGCCGCCGGTGCTGCTGCACAGCGAACGGGCCGGGCCCGTGCTCCGTGCGGACCCGTGCGTACCACTGGGCCTCGACTCGCTGGCACCGGAGCCGCGTACCGTCGAGTGGTTCACCTTCCCCCACGAGGGCACGCTGCTGCTCTGCACCGACGGGGTCACCGAGGCACGCGACCCGTCGGGCACCTTCTACCCGATCGAGAAGCGGGCCGCCGGCTGGGGCGACATCCTCCCCAAGGACGTTCCGGCCGCGGTGTACCGCGACCTGCGCCGGCACACGGCCGGTACGCCGACCGACGACACCGCGCTGCTGGTGCTGCGCAGGCGGGGCGCCCTCGATCTGTGAGGCGGGGCGCGGTGCGGCGGGTGCGTCAGCCGGCGGCGGCCGCCGTCACGGTGGCGGGGTCCACGCCGGTCAGTTCCACGACGCGGTGCGGAGGTACGCCGGCCGCGAGCGCGCGCCCGATGAGAGCGTCCCGGTCGCCGGTGCTGTCGCGGTACGCCACCAGCTCCTCCTCCGCCCTGGCCACGTTCCCGGAGGCCGTCTGCCGGCGCAGCACGTTCAGTTCCTCCTCGCTCAGCGGGACGGGCAGCCGCTCGGCGTGCTCCGGGATGGCGCCCGTCTCCTCGGGGGGCAGCAGGCGCAGCTGCGGGGACGTCGCCGTGGCTCCCTGCGCCTCCAACCACGCGCGCACCGCGGGGGTGTCCATGCACGACAGCCCGCCGACGGCGGTCGGCGGCAGGCCGAGCGACACCCGGGTGTCGTCCAGCAGGAACAGGTAGGCGTCGTCGGTCATGCTCGGCAGCCTTTCGAACGGGCGGGCCCGCGCGCGTGCGGGCCGGTCGCGGTCCCTCTACCCCGCCTCGGCGGGAATAGCGGGGCGTCCGTCCGGCGGGACGCAGGTTCCCCCTGATGGCCCCGAGGCCCGGGATGCCCCCGGCCGCCGCCCAGGGCCGCGAAGCCCGTTCCCCGGGCCGCCGCGACGGCTTGGGGGCGCGGCGCCCCGGGGGCCGGCGCGGCGGGGGAGGGGCCGTGGTCAGCCGGTCAGCGCGGCCCGGACCACTCCCTTGGCCTCCTCCTGCACCTGCCGGAGGTGGTCCTGCCCGAGGAAGGACTCGGCGTAGATCTTGTAGACGTCCTCGGTGCCCGAAGGGCGGGCCGCGAACCAGGCGTTGGCGGTGCTCACCTTGATGCCGCCGATCGCGGCGCCGTTGCCGGGCGCCTCGGTCAGCACCGAGGTGACCTCCTCGCCGGCCAGGGTGTCCGCGGTGACCTGGGCGGGCGAGAGCTTGGCGAGCAGGGCCTTCTCCTCGCGGGACGCCGGGGCGTCGATGCGGGCGTAGGCGGGCTCGCCGAAGCGGGCGGTGAGCGCGGTGTAGTGCTGGGACGGCGTCTTCCCGGTGACCGCGGTGATCTCGCCGGCGAGCAGGGCCAGCAGGATGCCGTCCTTGTCGGTGGTCCACACCGAGCCGTCCCGGCGCAGGAAGGACGCGCCGGCCGACTCCTCTCCCCCGAACCCGATCGAGCCGCCGGCCAGGCCGTCCACGAACCACTTGAAGCCCACGGGTACCTCGACGAGCCGGCGGCCGAGGTCGGCGGCGACCCGGTCGATCATCCCGGACGACACCAGGGTCTTGCCGATGCCCGCCTCGGCGGCCCACCGCTCGCGGTGGGAGAAGAGATAGGAGATGGCGACGGCCAGGTAGTGGTTGGGGTTCATCAGGCCCGCGTCGGGCGTGACGATGCCGTGCCGGTCGGCGTCCGCGTCGTTGCCGGTGGCGATCTGGAACCGGTCGCGCTGCTCGATGAGCGACGCCATCGCGTACGGCGACGAGCAGTCCATGCGGATCTTGCCGTCCCAGTCCAGCGTCATGAACCGCCAGGTCGGGTCGGTGAGCGGATTGACCACCGTCAGGTCGAGGGCGTGCTCCTCGGCGATGCGGCCCCAGTAGGCGACCGACGCCCCGCCCAGCGGGTCGGCGCCCAGCCGTACGCCGGCCGTGCGGATGGCGTCCAGGTCCAGCACGTTCGGCAGGTCGGCGACGTAGGCGCCGAGGAAGTCGTGGCGGCCGGTGCCGGGCGCGGTGAGCGCGCGGGCGTACGGGATGCGCCGTACGCCCTTCAGGCCGTCCGCGATGATCTCGTTGGCCCGGTCCTGGATCCAGGAGGTGGCGTCGGAGGCGGCCGGTCCGCCGTTCGGCGGGTTGTACTTGAAGCCGCCGTCGGCGGGCGGGTTGTGCGAGGGGGTGACCACGACACCGTCCGCGAGGCCGGCGGACCGTCCCCGGTTGTGGGTGAGGATGGCGTGGGACACGGCCGGGGTGGGCGTGTAGCCGTCCGCGGCGTCGATGAGCACCGTCACGTCGTTGGCGGCGAACACCTCGAGCGCGGTGACCCTGGCCGGCTCCGACAGCGCGTGCGTGTCGGCGCCCAGGAAGAGGGGGCCGTCGATGCCCTGACCGGCGCGGTACTCGCAGATGGCCTGGCTGGTCGCGGCGATGTGGTCCTCGTTGAACGCGGTCGCCAGTGACGACCCGCGGTGGCCGGACGTACCGAACGCGACGCGCTGGCCCGGCTCGGCCGGGTCGGGGTGCAGTGCGTAGTACGCGGTGACCAGCCGGGCCACGTCGACGAGATCCTCGGGACCCGCCGGCCCGCCCGCTCGCTCGTGCTGCATGTGCCCGCTCCTCCACATCGGTTGACTGACGGTCCCATCTTTCCCCGTCCCGCCCGTCCGGCGCGACCACGCGACCGCGCGGGACGCGGTGCCGGGTCGGGCGAGGTCCCGGCATCGGCTGCCGCGTTCCCCGGCCGCGCGACTCGAACCGCGCGCGGCAGCGGGTGTCCTGTGGGCTGTGCGATGTCGGGGCGAGGCGAGGCGATGAGGCGACACGTCTGCGCCGGGCGCGCGCCGCTCCCCGGTCGCCGCCCGCCACTTGGAGAAGCGGCGCTACACCGTGATGTCGAGGGTTCCGGTCCGGCCGGGCTTCACCAGTCGCGCGTCCGCCGACATCGCGTCGACGATCGCCTCGACCGCCGTGGCGGCCGGCAGGCCCGGCGGCAGCGGCGGGGCGGCGCCCGCGTCCGCGCGGCTCGCGAACCCCGTCTCGACGTGCGGCAGCCTGATCTCCAGCACCTTCACGCCGGACGGCGTCTGCTCGCGCCGTACCGCCGACAGCCAGGCCGCGAGTGCGGCCTTGGGCGCTGCGTGGTCGGCCGTGCCGCCGGGTGCGGCCTGGGCCACGACGCCGGTGATCGCCGCGATCATGCCGCCCGGCGCCAGGAGCGGCAGGGACGCGCGCAGGAACGCCAGCGGCGCCAGGGTGTTCACCGTGATCAGGTGTTCCGCCACCGCGTCGCCGAGCGTGTCGGCCGGTTCGAAGGCGGCCACGCCGACACAGACGACGACCGCGTCGAGGCCGCCGTGCTCGTCGGCCGCCCACTTCACCAGGCGTCCGCACGAGCCGAGGTCGTAGGCGTCGAGGGCGTGGGAGGGCGCGCCGGCGCAGGCGCGGGCCACCCGGGTGAGGTCACCCGGGCCACGGCCGGCGACGGCCACCGCGGCGCCCCGCCGGCTCAGACGCCATGCGAGGACCGAGCCGAGGTGTCCCGCGGCACCGGCGATGAGGACCCGCGCACCCCTGACGTCCATGTCGTCGCACCTCCCGTGGCCGCACGACGTGACGGCGGACACCGCGCACGCCCGTACGCCTCCCTTTCGGGCCGCGCCGCGCCGCCGGATGCACGGGGAGGGGCATGACCGGGGGGTGGTCGCCCGCCGGGTCCGGCGCCGCCTCAGCGGTCGTCCGGTGTGAAGCGGGGCGCGCGCAGGGCCCGGCGTTCGGCGGCCGTCATGCCGCCCCAGACGCCGTCGCTCTCGCCGTTGCGCAGGGCCCAGGACCGGCAGGCGCTGATCACCGGGCAGCGGTGGCACACCGCCCGCGCCCGTTCGATCTGCGTCCTGGACAGGCCCACCTCACCGAGGGGGAAGAAGAGCTCGGGGTCCTCGGAGCGACAAGCCGCAAGCTCGCGCCAATGGCCTCGAGGAAAGTTCATCACGACCTCCGCCGATCGCTGCGCCACCCGTCCGGGCAGCTCGGAGTAGCGGCGCAGGCAGCACCGCCGGACCCGGCAGAGGTGTGGACAATATAGGCTTTTTCCATCATTCGAGCCAAATGAATTCCAGCGGCCACGCAGGGTCCGGACCAGCGCACACCGCGCGTTCGGGGGTACCGGCCCCGCCGACGGGACGCATCCGAAGGGCTCGGCGCGGCCGAACACCTGACGGCGGCGGCCGCGGCGACCCGTCCATATCCGGACGCGCGGACCGGCCCGCTCGGCCGTCGCCCATCCCTCGACAGGAGGACCCGACCTCATGAAGCTCCCCGCAATCGGCGGCCCGGCCCTGCGCGAGCAGCTGGGCAACGGTCTCTTCGCCCGCGTCGCCGGACCCGACGGCCCCCGCAACCGTGCCCGCATCCACGGCACGCCGGGACCGCGCTGGTTCGGGCCCGAGCGCCCCATCCGCAGGGTGCACGGTGACGCCTCGATGTTCATCGGGGGGCTGTCCGCGCTGCTGTTCCAGTCCCTCCACCCCCTCGCGATGGCCGCCGTGGCCGCCCACTCGGGCTACCGCGGAGACCCCTGGGGCCGCCTGCAGCGCACGAGCACCTTCCTCGCGGTGACCACGTACGGGACCGCCGAGGACGCGCAGGAGGCGTGCGAGCAGGTCCGGGCGGTGCACGAACGGGTGCGGGGCACGACCCCCGAGGGCGAGCCCTACCACGCCGCCGATCCTCATCTGCTCGGCTGGGTCCACGTCGCGGAGGCCGACACCTTCCTGCGGGCCCATCAGCGCTACGGGGCCCGCCCGCTGACCGAGGAGGAGTGCGACGGCTACGTCGCGGACACCGCGCGGGTCGCCGCCGCCCTGGGCGCGGTCGACCCGCCCACCAGCCGGGCCGAACTCGCGGAGCGGCTGGAGATGTACCGCGCCGAACTGCGGGCCACCGCCGCGTCGCGGGCCGCCGCCCGTTTCCTGCTGCTGGAGCCGCCGGTCCCGCTCGCCGTGCGCCTCCCCTACGGCGTCCTCGCCGCCAACGCCGTGTCCCTGCTGCCCTCCTGGGCCGCGCGGGAACTGCGGCTGCCCCGGCTGCCGGTGGTGGACGAGGTGTGCGTACGGCCGCTGGGCGGGCTGATCACCTCGGTGGTGCGCTGGGCGATGGCACCCTCGCGACCCGTGGCGTCGGCCGCGCACTGAGCGCACCCGCACCGGAATCCGGCCGGATCCCTCCGTACGACGTCGGCCGGCCGGGACCCCTCAGATGAGGGAGTCCCGGCCGGCCGGCGTCAGGCGTCATCCGCTACGGCGGGACACCGCGACCCCTCGGTGTCCGAGCGCCGGCGTCACCTTCTGCGGCTGCGGCTCGCCCACGCGCTCCCGATGCCGGCGACATGCAGGGCCAGCAGCGTGAGCCCGATCAGCATGAAGTTCGTGGAGGTGAACGTGTCATTGGTCGAGATGTCGGCCGCGTTGATGAGGAACGCTATGAAGAACAGGACCGCAGCGATGATGCCGAGCATGGATTCCTCTTTCCCGAGTGGTGTCGTCTTTCCGACGCAGTGAGACCCGGATGCCCCGAGGTCGGCGGGAAACACAGCCGGTCCGCCACGGAATCAGCGGACAAACACCGCATCAGCGTGGGCCGTTGACACAGAAGGGGCCAAAGCGGTTGCCGACCGGCCGGGCCGGCCCGCACCCGCCGCGGGGCGGGATGCGACAACCCTGGCCGGGTTCGGGGCACGCGCCGACCGGTACTCCCCCGGCCGGCACAGGTTTGCCGGGCGCGGAAGCGGTCACGCGACGGGGATGCCGCACAGCCATCCCGCCACCGGGCACCGCAGACGAACCGACGGCGGACCGCGCCTTTCCCGCCGAGCGCGAGCGGGGTGTGCGAGGTGACGACGACCGAGTCGGCTCACACCACGTGGTCCCGGCAGCCGGTACGGTCGGCGGGATCCGTCCGGCCCGGGCAGCCCGTGCCCGCGCCCTCCGAGAGGCGGCCGGAGACCGCTGGGGCGGGGCAGCGGGACGCGTTCTTCGACAACGCGAAGTACCTGGCGATCGTGCTCGTGGCCGTGGGCCACTCCTGGGAGCCGCTGCGCTCGGACAGCAGAGCCGTCACCGCGCTCTACATGACGGTCTACGCGGTCCACATGCCGGCGTTCATCATCCTCTCCGGCTACTTCTCCCGCGGCTTCGACGCCGCCCCGCGGCGCGTCAGGCGCCTGGTGACCGGCGTCGCCCTGCCCTACGTCGTCTTCGAGGTCGCCTACACCCTCTTCACCCGGTGGACCGACAACGCTCCGGACCGCCCGATCACCCTGCTCGAACCGCTCTATCTGACCTGGTTCCTGGCGGCCCTGTTCATCTGGCGACTGACCACCCCGCTGTGGCGAACGCTGCGTTGGCCGTTGCCGACGGCGCTGGCCGTCGCCATGCTGGCCACGCTGTCACCGGACATCGGCGAGGACCTCGACCTGCAACGGGTCCTGCAGTTCCTGCCGTACTTCGTGCTGGGCCTGTGTCTGCGGCCCGAGCACTTCGGCCTGTTGCGCCGGCGTGCGGTGCGGGCCGCCGCGCTGCCCGTCCTCGCGAGTGCCTGCGTCCTCGCCTACCGGGCCGCGCCGCGCGTGAACTACGGCTGGCTCTTCCACCGCGACAGCGCCCAGGAGCTCGGCGCTGCCCCCTGGGCCGGACCCGCGACGACCCTCGCCCTCTTCGGGTGCTCGGCCGTCCTCGTCACCTGCTTCCTCGCGCTGGTGCCCGCCCGGCGGACCTGGTTCACCGTGCTGGGCTCGGGCACGCTGTACGGCTACCTGCTGCACGGGTTCGTCGTCCAGAGCGTCAACCACTGGCACGTGTACGACCAGGCGTGGCTGCACAGCCCGTCGGGCGAGATCGCCGTCACCGTCGTCGCCGCCTCGGTCGTGACGGTGCTGTGCACCCCGGCGGTGCGCCGGGTCTTCCGCTTCGCCGTGGAACCACGCCTGCCCTGGGCGTTCCGCCGGACCGAGCCGGGCGAGGCACGGAAGCGCTGAGTCGCCGGGCACGGGAAAGGACACCAAAGCCGGGTCGCCAACGCGCGGTCCGGCTTTGCACACCAGTACCGACCGCCTGAACGGACGGCTCCCCGCACGCCGTGCACCGGCGTGCGGGGAGTTCCCGTACAGCGCTTGCGAGTTGAGGATCAGCGCAGGAGGGCGCAGACGAAGTTCTCCTGGACGGCACGCAGTCGCTCCAGCCGGGCCGCGTCGAGGGAGGCGTTGGTCTGCCGGGTGATGGAGAAGGTCAGCGAACGCCGGCCGTCCGGGGTCGCGGCCACCAGCTGCGTGTATCCCGGGAAGTTGCCGGTGTGGCCGAGCACGACGCCGCACCTGGTCGAGTAGCGGAAGATGCCCAGTCCGGCCGTGTTGCGGCCGGGGCCGGCCGGTTCGGACGCGCCGGCGATCCACCGCCGCTGCTCACGCAGGACGTCACCGCCGTAGAGCGCGCCCCCGGCGTAGCCGCGCACGAACCGGGTCATGTCGGCCGGGGTGGAGACGATACCCCCGGACGCCCAGACACCGGAGGCGCTGAGGACCTCGCTGACGTCCTCGGGGGAGCCGGGATCGTTCATGTCGTAGCCGTGCAGGTAGGGCTCCGGTATGAGGTAGCCCTGCGGCAGGCTGGTCGCACGCAGGCCCAGCGGACCGTAGACCAGCTCGCTCAGGAGGCGTTCGTACGGCTTGTGGGTGACCGCTTCGGCCATGAGGGCGACGGCGATGTTGTCGGAGTTGGAGTACTCGTACGTGCTGCCCGGCGTGAACCTCAGCGGTTCGTCGGCGACGTAGTCGAGCAGACGCCGGGAGTCGAAGTGGTGCCGCGGGTCGGCCGTGACCACCTCGAGGAACCCGGCGTCACTGGTGTAGTCCGGCAGGCCGCTGGTGTGGTTGAGCAACTGACGCAGCGTCACCGACCCCCAGGCGGCGGGCAGTCGGGGCAGTCGTTCGCGAAGAGTGTCGTCCAGCCCCAGGGCACCCCGGTCGACCAGGCTGAGCGCGACCGCGCCGCTGAACGCCTTGGCCGTGCTCGCGATCCGCATGTGGTCGTCCCGACGCGGTGCCCGGCCCGTCGCGAGATCCGCGACCCCCGCACGCAGGACCCGGGTGTCGTTGCCGCTCCGCAGTACGGCGATCGCTCCCGGCGGGCCGCCGGACTCGCGCACAAGCCGGTCGAGCTGCCGCTGCAGCGTGGCGTCGTCCGTGCCGACGGCGGCGGTGGCCGCCGTCCCGGTGACGGCGGGGGCCAGCGCCGCCAGACAGGCGGCCGCACCGGCGAACACGATGCGCAGCCGCGGGTGTTGCCGGGCACGGCGAGGTATTGCGGGGCGTGGAGACATCAGCACTCCTGGGTCAGGTCCCGGAGGGGCGGACGACAGCGGCCGAGAGGCCCTGGTTCTTGTCCGCGGCGTCCAGGAGCTGCTGGAAGCGGGTCATGCAGGGCAGACAGTGGCGGTTCGTGTCGTCCGAGACCGGTCCGTGTGCGGCCAGCTCGATCCCACAGAGACTGCCGGATCCCTGCCGCGCCACCACGTGCCACACTAGCTCGGCGCTTCCTGTCTGCGGACCTACGCACATCTCGTACACGAGGCGACTCCCTTGGTGGCGATGTCCCCAGCACATCGCACCCCCGCGGTCACGTCCTGATGAGAGGGCCGTTCGTGTGAACCGGTCCGCGCCGATCCGCCCGGGCGCAGGGGCACACGAACGACCGGCGGCCGGCCCCGTGCAGGGGGCCGGCCGCCGGTCGTCGCAGGGGACGCGCGGGTGTCACATCCCGCCGCGCCTGGTGCGCCTCAGCAGCAGGAAGCCGCAGAGCAGGAGCACCGCGCCGGCCGCCGCCGGCCACAGCTGGGCACCGGTCTCGGCGAGCCCGCCCCGGTTCGCCTGGGGTTCCGTCCGCGCGGCGGCCTGGGCACCGACCTCGCTCGACGAGGTGACAGCGGCGCTCGGGGCGCCGCCGGCGACGTCGTCCGAGCCTTGGCCGGAGGCGTTGTCCGAGGGCGCCGAGGTGGCGTCCGGCGAGGGCTCGGCGCGGTGGGTGGACGCCGACGTCGCATAGGTCTTCGGTTCGTCACCACCGGAGGTGCCGGAACCGCCGGACCCCTTGGAGTCGCCGGAGCCACCGGAACCGCCGGCGCCACCGCCGTCGCCGGAACCGTTGCCGTTGCCGTTGTCGTCGCCCTTGCCGGACCCGTCGCCCTTGCCGTCGCCGGACCCGTCCGATCCGCCGGAGGCGTTGTCACCGGCGGTCGGCGTCGCGGACGGCGGCTGGGAGGTCGCGTCGTCACCGGGGGTACCGGGGTCCGCGCTCGCGTCCCCGCCGGCCGGCGGGGTGGGCGTGGCCGTCGGCTCGTCGCCGTTGCCGTTGCCGCCAGGCTCCTGGTCCGCGCCCGCACCGCAGGTACGGCCCTGGTTGATGCAGTCGACCAGCTTGCCCATCAGGTCCTCGTCGAAGACGTTGATGAAGTCGCCGTGGTCGGTGACGGGCTTGTGCAGCTGTTCCGGGAAGGAGTCCACCGCGAACAGCGGAGTCGTCTTCCCGCCGTCCTGGAGGCTCGGCGCGTCGACGTCGTAGACGATCCGCTGCGACAGCTGCGGGATGGCCTGGAAGCCGGCCGGGCAGGCGCCGTCGGCCTGAGCGAACGCCACATGGGTGCGGTGGTTGGCGCTGTCGATGTTGCGGCCGTCCCAGCAGCTCTGGAACTTGAAGGTGCGCACCACGTCACTGCCCTGCGGGCACAGCGGGTACTTGTCCTTCAGCTGGCGGTCCTCGAACCCGGTGCAGCTCCAGGACGCGTTGGCGTTGGCCGTGCCGTTGACGAACGCCTTGGCGTCGCCGGTGATGATCCGCAGCAGCCGCGGCATCGCCGTGACCTTGCCGCGCGGACTGCCCACGAACGTGAGGGTGACGTCCTTGGGCGTCACGATCTCACCCGCGTTGCCCTCGGTGCCGCCGCCCGGGGCACCGGCGTCCTTCTCCTGCGTGCCGTTCTGCAGGCGCAGCACCGGCCAGTAGTACGTCGACCGGTCGCCCTTGTCCTCACAGCTCGTGTCGCCCTTGGCCAGGTCGTCGTCGCTGGCGAAGGCGTTGTTGGCCTGGTTGCCCACGTAGTCGTGGAAGTGGTGGGCACCGTTGCCCACGCCGGGGGCGACGATGACGTTGTCCGAGTTGAACAGGCCGCCTGCGTTCACCCCGCAGCGGGTGGTGAAGGTTCCGGTGGAGGCGTCCGACTGCGTGCTCGGCGCCTGCGCGTCGGGCTGCACGGAGGTGATGTCGGCGTAGTCGGCGGCGACCGGGCCGTTGCCCGCCTGGCCGCCGTTGCCGGCCTGCTGACCGCCCTGGTCCTGGCCGCCGTCGCCCGCCTGCTGACCGCCCTGGTCCTGGCCCGCCTGGTCGCCGCCGTCCTGGCCGTCGCCCGTCTGCGCCTGAGCCTGAGCCTCGCGCAGCGTGCAGGATGCCAGGTCGTCAATTCCCTGCGGACGCTCGCCCACCCGCTCGATGGCGGACGCGATGCGCCCGATCGTCGCGGCCCGGTCCTCCTTCAGCGGGTTCATGATCCCGCTGTCGACGTCCGAGCGGTCCTTCTCGCCCGCCCGCGCCGGGTCCTGGAGCCGCTGGTAGGCCGCGGCTATCTGCCCGTCCAGGACGGCCAGTTCCTTGTCGACCTCTTCCCGGGCGTCGTCCGGGACGGTGGTCAACCTCTCGCCGACGTCCGGGCAGTCGATCGTGGCCGCCGCCGAGACCGGTGAGGTCTCGGGCCCCGAGTCCTCGGTGGCGGAGGCGTACACGTTCGCCGCCACGAGACCGCCGCCACCCAGCATGAGTGCCACCGCTGCGAAGCTCGCTCGTCGTGCGCCTGTTGGGCGTCTGCGCTTGTTGCGTCCCACGAAAATACTCCTGCGCGTCTCGGCCGGCCGGGCATAGCAAGCCCCCGTCAGATACGCGGTGACGGTCCGTCGCGTTCAACCGTCCCGGAAATTCTCAGGAATCTCGTAGGAAACTTTCGGCGCGGCAGGTCACGGCGGTGGAGGCGAGGCCCGGTGTCCGCCGCCAGCCGGCCGGCGCGGCGTCGGTCCGCCACCGTACTCGCCGCCGCGGCGGCCGCAAGCCCCTCGGCGCGGGCGACGCCGTGGTCCGGCCTCACGCCCCGGTCAACGGGCGCGGTCCGGGCGCGTCCGGACCGGCGCGTCGTCGCGCCGGGCGTCCCTTCGGCGTGCGGAATGCCGCGCTCGCGCCGCCGATGTGCCAGGGTGGGCGGGAGTCTGCGTGAGGAGGACCGGTGGACTGGCTCGTGTTCGCGCAGAAGATGGCTTCCATGGCCCGGGATCTTCTGGCGCAGGAGAGCGTCGACGCCACGCTGGAGGGCACCACGGCCGCGGCGGTGGAGCTGGTGGAGGGCTGCGACGCGGCGGGGATCCTCGTCCTGTCCGGCGGCCGGGTCCGGTCGTACGCGCCGACCGAGCAGCTGGTGATCGACAGCGACCGGCTGCAAGAGGAGTTGCGGGAGGGTCCCTGCTTCGACGTGGCCCGGCCCGAGAACGACGAGCGGGTGTTCCGTATCCCCTCCTTCACCGAGCCCTCCGAACGCTGGCCGGCCTATGTGCCGCGCGCCCGTGACCTGGGGGTGGGCAGCATGATGGGGTTCCTGCTCTACACCGAGGAGGAGGAGCTGGGCGCCCTGAACGTCTACTCCCGCCGCGCCGGCGTCTTCACCGACGCCAGCGAGACGGCCGGGTGGCTGCTGGCCTCCCACGCGGCGGTGGCTCTCGCCGGCGCCCGCAACGAGGCGCAGTTGCAGGAGGCCATCGCCACGCGGCACACCATCGGGGAGGCCATGGGCATCCTCATGGGGCGCCACCACATCACGGAGGAGCAGGCCTTCGACATCCTGCGCAAGCGCTCCCAGGCGACCAACACCAAGCTGCGCGACATCGCCCGCCGGGTCTGCGAGACCGGCAGCCCGGGGTGACGGGCCCGCCCACCGGTGGAGGCCGGCCGTCGAACGGGCCGGTCCGTCGACGAAGGCGAATGAGCCGGTGCGGGCTGGGGACTCGGTCGGTGACCACCGCATGCCCACAGCATTGGAGCACGTCATGAGTCTCTTGCGCGTGGCCGGCCGTCCCATGCTCGCGTCGATGTTCGTCGCCGGCGGGCTGGCCTCCCTCCGCGACCCGAAGTCGGTGGCTCCGGCCGCCGAACCCGTCGTACGGCCGGTGACCGAGCGTGTCGCGGCGCTGCCGGACCGCACCGAACAGATCGTGCGGCTCAACGGTGCCGTGCAGGTGGCGGCCGGTGTCCTGCTGGGTCTGGGCCGTATGCCCCGCTCGGCCGCCCTCGCGATCGCCGCCACCCTGGTGCCGACCACCCTGGCGGGCCACCGCTTCTGGGAGGCGGAGGACCCCTCCGACCGGGCCCAGCAGCGCATCCACTTCCTCAAGAACCTGTCGATGCTCGGCGGACTGCTGATCGCCGCCGACGACACGGCCGGCCGGCCGTCGCTGGTGTGGCGCGGCCGCCACACCGTGCGGGACCTGGAGCGGGACGCGCGGCTGATCCGGCGGTCCGTGCGCGCCGCCGGGCGTCCGGCCGCGGCGGCCGCCGGCCTGAGGGCCAAGCTGCCGGTGTGAGGCGTGCGGTCTGCCGGCGGGTGCCGGCAGACCGTCCGGGCGCGGGCGGTGACCGCCGTACGGCCGCTCAGACGAAGCGGGCAAGTGCCTCGGTCAGCTCGGCGGGCTTCTCCACGGGGAGTTCGTGGCCGGCGTCGATGATCCGGATGACCGCGTCCGGATAGTCCTTCGCCATCCGCAGCATCTGCGAGACGGGCAGCTGGATGTCGTGGTAGCCGTGCACCAGCAGGGTGGGCGTGCGGATCTCGCCGACCCGGTCGAGGACGTCGAAGGCCCGCATCGCGCCGTACAGCGTCATCACGACCTCCCGCGGCAGGGCCGCGGAGGCGCGGACGTAGGAGCGGATCTCCTCGCGCGGGTGGCCGGGGGCGAAGGCCCGCTGGATGTTGGTGGCGACGAACAGCTTGAACGGCACGAGGGTCGACGCCGCCATCAGCAGGCCCCTCCCCCGGCTGTAGGTCATGCGGCCGATGGAGTTGACGAGCACCATGCGCTCGACGCGTTCGGGGTGGGCCAGCGCGATGGTCTGCGCGATCATCCCGCCCATCGAGTGGCCGACGGCGACGAACCGGTCGATCTTGAGATGGTCGAGGAGGGCGAGGACGTCCTCCGCCAGCTCCGCCACCGTGCGGACGCCGGCCCCGCTGCTGTCTCCGTGGCCGCGCAGGTCGAGGCGGACGACCCGCCGTTCCCGCGAGAAGTGCGCCAGCTGGTGGTCCCAGCGGTGCCGGTTCGCCGTCCAGCCGTGGACGAGGACCAGGGGCGCACCGGCGTCGTCGCGCGGCCCCTCGTCGTCGTACGTCAGTGTGGCGCCGTCGACCTCGAGCTGCGGCATGCCGGTGTCCCCTCCTGCATTGCGGTTACTGGCCAGTACGGTAGCCGTCCGCCGGGGCCGGCGTCACCGTCGCGAGCCCAGGAAGTCGAGGATGTGACCGAACACGTCGAGGGCGGCGCCCCGTCCGATGAACGTGTCGAGGTGGCCGTAGCCGGGGATCTCCCGGTAGGTGACGTCGAGTTGGGGCTGCCGGTGGGCCAGCACCTGCTCGCACAGCTTCTGGGAGTCCAGCCACAGCCCGTTCTCGCTGCCCGACAGCAGCAGGAGAGGCGTGTCGATGTGGTCGGCCGCGTCCAGCGCGTTGGGCGGCAGTGCGCGGTAACGGTGGTCCGTGTCGTCCCAGCGGACCACGCTGCGGGCCAGTTCGATGCGGCGCAGGTGCGGCAGGATCCACAGCGGCGCGGGTCCGAGGAGTTCGGCGAGCCGGTCGTGGGTGGCGTCGGTGAGGTTCTCGTGCGCGAAGAGCGAAGCGCCGGTGCCCCAGGCCGAGTTGTGCAGGATCTGGCAGGTCGGGTCGGGGCAGTCCGCCTTGCGGGACGCCAGCGCGAACAGCGGGGTGTACTTCGACCACAGGCCGACCTTGCGGAAGTCGACGGGGATGTGGTCGATGCGGGACTTCAGCAGTTCCCCGGCCAGCGTCATGCGCAGCGAGGTGCGGCCGGCGAGTTTCGGGGTGAGGAACACGCCCTGCGACACGACACCCGCGAGGCCCGGCACCAGGCCCGCCGTCATGCTCAGCGAGAGGGTGAGGGAGCCGATGCAGTGGGCCACCACGAACAGGGGCCGGTCCGCTCCGATGCGGGCGCGGATGTGGGCGACGGCCGCCGGGATGTCGTACAGGGCGACGTCGTCGTAGGTGTACTTCCCGCCGGTCTCGTTGTAGGGGAGCCGGCAGCTGCCCCGCCAGTCCAGCAGCCACGGTTCGTAGCCGTCGTCGAGCAGGACGTCGACGAGGTTGCGGGTCTCCGGCAGCAGGAACATGTCGGCGGAGGCGGTGTGGCCGTGCAGCAGCAGGACGGCCGGACGGTCCCGCTCACCGCTGTCCACGCGGGTCAGGCCCAGCCGGACGCCGTCCCCCGCGTGCAGCGGGATCTCCTCGACGGCCGCCGGGCCGAGGCGGTGGCGCAGCGGACGCGGCGTCGTTCCGGTACGGGTGCGGCGCAGGGCCGGCCGGGTCCCGGTGTTCGCCTTGATGATCATCGGTTGTGCTCCGTGGGGGTCTGGGTGCTTCTGATGGTTGTCCGTGGCAGAAGGAGCGGTGTCCGGTGCGGGCGATCGGTGTGCGGCGCGGCGGACCAACCTGGCCCTTCGCGCCGTGCGGCGACCGGGCGTGCCGGGCGTCGCGGGGATGCCTCACAAGCCACCTAGGTGCGGCGCAGGTCGAGCAGGTCGGCGGCGGCCCGGGCGAAGGGACCGAGCAGGCCGCGGCCCATCTCCAGGCCGAACCAGGCGAGCCAGGTCAGCTTGGCGGCCCGCTTCTCGCGGCCGGTCAGACGCGGGTCGACCCTGATGCCGTCGATCTGGTCACGGACGTAGGACTCGGCGGGGACGACGACCTCGCCGGCCAGGCTCGCAGCCTCGCCCTCGCGGCCGATCTCGACGCTCAACGCCCGGGCCTGGCGCCACACATCGCGGCGGGCGCGGGCGTACTTACGGCCCTCCAGCCACCAACGGCCACCGTCCACGTCGGTCAACTGAAGCCGGTAGCGCAGAAGTTGGTGACGCATGCCGTGCTGCTGGGGGATGCCCTCGTCCGGCCGGACCCACACGTCGCCGCGTTCCACGGTCAGCGGCTCGGCGTGTACGGCCGTGCAGCCCAGCCGACCGCGCGCGTCCACCCGCCGCTCCGTGACCAGTTGGTGCATGCTCGCGATGGAGAGCGTCAGCTCCATCGAGCAGTCGGTGGCGCGGGCGGTGGTGCCGATGGGGCGGACGCTGCCCTCGGTGGTCTCGGAGAACCACAGGTAGGGCTGGTCGTCCTTGTGCGGCAGGCGGGCCAGGCCGTCGCGGGCGAGCTTCTCGAACGTCCTGAGCTGCGCCCGCGCGTCGAACCGGGCGGCGGGCGCGAGGCCGAGGGCGGCGGTGACCGCGGCGGTGCGGTCCATGCCGGCGGCGGGCCCCGTGAGGGTCGCCTCGCACAGCTTCAGCGCCGCCGGACTCTGCAACACCCGCTCCAGGAAGGCGAGTTCAGGGACCGGTTCGGCCTGGAGACGGGCCAGGGCGTCGGCCCGCCACTCCTCCCAGTCGTGCACCCGCACGTGCATGCCGCCGAGTGCCATGTCCGCCACGACGTCGTCCAGGGTGTTCGGCACGCCGGTCAGGTTGTAGTCGAAGCCCCAGGCGTCGGGGGCGCAGATCACGCCGACGGCGGCGCGGCTCACCCAGTCCACGGGCGCCGCGTTCAGGTGCCGGAACGCCGGTACCGTGCGGAAGCGGCCGAACGCCGAGATCAGGCCGCTGCTGAGGTCCTGCGGGTTGTGCGCGCCGGTCCGGGTGTGGCCGCCGATGCCGCCCGGCCTGAGGGCGGTGACGACCAGGCCGTGGTCGCGGGCGCGGCGCAGGGCGACCTCGGCGGCCCACTTCGTCTGGTCGTAGCCCGCTATCAGGCGGTCGACGTGGGCCAGCGGGTCGTCCTCGCCCATGGAGGTGATGCCGACCTCGTTGAAGACGGCGATCGAGGAGATGTGGTGCAGGGGCTTCGGACGCCCGGCCGACGCCAGCTCGGCCAGGGTCAGCGCGCCGAGGACGTTGCTGGAGCGCAGCGAGTGGTATCCGCGCAGGAAGTCCACGGCCGCCGCCACGCCCACGACGCTGTCCAGTTCGTGGGCCAGCGTGTGCCACAGCTCGTCGGACAGCCCGAGACGCGGACGGCGGATGTCGCCGGCCAGCACCGTGACGCGCCGCCGCACCTCCGAGGACCAGGGCAGCTCGTAGCCCTGGAGTGCCTCGCCGAGACGGGCCGTGGCCGCCGCCTCGTCCGCCGCGCGCACCAGGCAGTACACGTGCGCGTCGCTGTGCCGCAGCAGGTCGAGCAGCATGTGGCTGCCGAGGAAGCCGGTGGCGCCGGTCAGCAGGACGCGGCGCGGAGGCAGGGGCTCGGGCGAGCCGGTGAACGGCAGCCGGTCGGCGAGCGCGAGATCGGCCAGGATCTGCTCCAGGTCCTCGCGCCGGGCGGTGGAGTACGGGGCGAGGTCGGCGGTGGGGTACGGGGTGACCGCGGCGTTGGCCGTGAGGGGGGCGGCCGGCGTCGGGGTGACGGCCGGGCCGGGTGTGCCGGTGGTCGGGGCGGGTGTGCCGGTGGTCGGGCCGGGTGTGCCGGTGGCCGGGGCGGCGGAGGCCGCCGTGGCCGCCCGGGGTGCCGCGGTGGGGAGGGGCGCTCCCCCGGTGGTCTCCAGCCAGCGCCGGGCGAGGCTGCGCGGGCGGGCGTCGGCGAACACCTCGTCCAGGTCGACCTCCATGCCCAGCTCGTCCTCCAGGGTGGCGACGAGCTCCACCGCGTTCACGGAACTGCCGCCGGCGTCGAAGAAGTCCGCGTCCGGTGACAGGTGCCCGCCGGGCAGGAAGCGGCCGGCCGTGGTGGCGATGACGGCGGCGAGGCCGTCCGGATCCAGGACCGGGGCGCCGGTGGCCGGCACGGGGGCGAGGGCGGGATCGGAGCGGGGCGCGGTTCCCGGGTCGGGGGACGGCAGGACGGCGGCGATCGCTTCCGCACCCCTGTGCGCAGGTACGGCGACGCCAGCTTCCGCACCCGCACCCCCGTGCGCAGGTGCGGCGGCACCCGCTTCCGCGTGACCCGCCGTCGCTTCCGCCTCGCCCGCCGCCGCTTCCGCGGCCGGGTCCACGGGCCCGGCCCCTGCCGCGGCCCCCAGGACTCGGGCGAGCAGGTCGCTCACGGCCGGTCCGCCGCCGCCCCGCTCGATCTCCTCGGCGGTCTCCCGCTGTCCGTCGTGTCCCGGTGCGGTCTCGTTCGTCTCACGCATGGAAGTCCTTCACGCTGTACGCGGTCCTTTCGTCACTGCTGCCCCGGGTCGTGGCCGGCCCGGTCACTGCTGCCGCCAGGAGCGGAACGCCCGCAGGTGCTCGGGCGTCCCGACGGCCTCCAGCCGTTCGTCGTCCTGCTCACCACCGCCGAGGGCGGCCAGCAGACGCCGTGCCGGCGCGTTGCGCGGAGTGCGCTCCGCGGTCAGCCGGATCTTGGTGCAGCCGAGCTGTTCGGCCCGGTCGGCGAGCCAGCCCAGCATGCGTTCCTCGACGCCCCGGCCGAGCGCTCGGCAGCTCATCAGCCAGGCCAGTACGTCGAGTCGGTCGCCCTCCGCGCGGACGGCGAGCAGGCCGATCTGGCCGTAGTCGCCGAAGCGGTCGCGGGCCGCGGCCGTCCACACCTCGCCCCGCTCGCGCCACCGGGCGAGGTCGCCGCCGTCCGCCGAGCGGCCACGCAGGGTGAACTGGTTGGTTCGGCGCACGAGTTGCTCGGCCCGCGCCGCTCCGTCCGGTGCCAGCTCCCGCAGTTCGACGCGCAGGTCGAGCCGGTCGAGGAACTCCTCGAAGCCGGCCTGGTCGCGGACGGCGTCCCGTTCCCTTTCCTGCTCGTAGAAGCGCGCCCGCAGCGCGTCCTCGGCGGTGGCCGCGGCCGGGACCAGGGGCCACAACCGGTCCAGGAAGGCGGGGAGTTCGGCCTCCGGCGGGCAGGTCACCGACAGGACCTGCGGCAGCGCCGACCGCATCCTCGCGATCTCGGCCGGGTTGTCGTCGAGGAACAGGAAGCTGTCGAGGCCCAGGTTCAGTGTGCGCGCCGCCTCGGCCACGCGCACCGGCTTGGGGTCCCAGGCGGCGGACAGGACACTGAAGTGCTCCGCCTTGAGCAGGCTGTCGGGGCGGTCCAGTACGGCCCGGACCGTGTCCTCGTCGTTGTTGCTGACCAGGGCCAGCAGCACGCCTGCCGCCCGCCACCGCAGCAGCCTGCGGGCCAGCAGCTCGCGCGCGCCGGTGAGGTCGACGGCCCGAGGCCCGATCTCTCCGGCGATCCCGCCCCACAGGGTCTCGTCGCCGTCGACCACGATCACCTTCGGCGCGGGCCGCCGGACCGCCCGTACGGTCTCCGCCAGGCGCAGGGCCACGGCCGCCTGGAAGTGCGGGGTGAAGGGCAGGTGGGCCAGGCGTTCGGTCCGCTCGTCGAAGCGTTCGCCGACGGCGTGGTGGCGTGTCCAGTCGTCGGGCCGCAGCACGGCGACGCCGGGCAGTTCGGCGAGTTCGCCGGCTACCTCCCGCTCCCAGCGGGTCAGGCGGTCCTCGGGGTGGGCGGTGGGCAGGAAGCCCACGATCAGCGGCGTGCGGGTGCGCTCGGCGAGGGCGCGCAGGGCGGCCGGGTACGCGCCCCGCAGTTCGGCGAGCAGCGTGTCGTCCACGGGGCCGAAGCGCTGGAGGTCGGCCGCCCGCACCAGCACCACCCCGGCCGTCA
The DNA here is from genome assembly GCF_040605435.1 of Streptomyces sp. NPDC005574. Lineage (NCBI taxonomy): Bacteria > Bacillati > Actinomycetota > Actinomycetes > Kitasatosporales > Streptomycetaceae > Streptomyces > Streptomyces sp. NPDC005574. Next base: position 49,605 of record NZ_JBEXCW010000038.1, on the reverse strand, counting down.
CGGCGGGGTCGGCGAAGACGCCGGAGGGGTCCTGCACGGCGGCGAGCACCTGGTGGTACGGGGCCTCCGTGACCGTGGCCGTCCCCCCGTCCCGGGCGCCCTCGTCGACCGCCGCCGCGTACAGGGCGGGGAGGTTGCCGAGGGCGAAGGTGGCGGCGAGGGCGAGGGTGGGCCGCGGGACGGCGTCGGCACCGGCACCGGCACCGGCACCGGCACCGGCCGAGCGGTCGGTCGTGTGATCGGTCGCGGGTGATGCCACCTCGACCGCCGGCTCGGACGAGGTACCGGTCGCCCTCCCCTCGGGCCGTACCCGGCTCTGCGGGTCGGCGGCCGTCTCGTCCAGCAGCCGCACGAGCTCCTCCCCCAGCCCGGTGGCGGTCTCCGCGTCCAGGATGTCGAGGTTGTGGTCGAGGCGGACCCCTCCCGCGTCCGGAGTCATGGTGATCATCAGGTCGAGGTCGGAGTAGCCCGTTCCGGCGGGCAGCACGTCCAGCCGGGTGAGGCGACCGGACGCGGACCGTACGTAGTTGAAGTACACCTCCACCAGCGGTGCGTTCGGCCGGTGCAGCCCCTGTGCGGCCAGCGTCGGCAGCACGTCGGAGAAGACGGTGCCCTTCGCCAGGATCCGCGCGAGGCGGCTGTCGGTGCGGCGCAGCACCTCCGCTACCGGCTCGTCGAACCGGGCCTCGGCCGGGAACGGCACCGGTACGCCGAAGAAGCCCACGGCGTCGAAGGCGTCGGCGTGCATCCGCGTGTCCACCGGCACGGCGAGCACGAAGCGTTCGCGTTCCCTGCGCCGGGCCAGCAGCACGGTCAGCGCGCCCAGGCAGAACGCGGCGGGGGTGACGGCGAGCCGGCTCGCGGCCTTCGAGACGCGTTCCGTGAGCCCTTCGGGAAGGGCCACGGTGACACTGCCCGCCCGGTAGGAGCGGTGTGCCGGGCGCGGCCGGGCGAGCGTGAGGTCCAGGCGGGCGCTGCCGTGGAAGGCCCGGCGCCACTCGGCGGCGCCGTCGGCGTCCTCCCGGGTACGCCTGGCCCCCTTGGTCTCCTGCGCCGCGACCAGCAGGTCGAGGTCGCGGTTGCTGACGGTGTCGTCCAGCGGGGTGCCGGACAGTTCGGCGTCGATCTCCGCGGCCACCAGCAGCAGTGACTGCAGGTCGCTCACCGCGTGGTGGGCGCCGAACACCAGTGTCTGGCCGTGTGCGCCGGCGTCCAGCAGTTCGAAGCGCCACAGCGGCGGTCGGGTCAGGTCGAACGGCGGTTCCAGGAGCAGGCGGAGACCTTCGGCCGCGTCGGGTCCGGTCCCGGTGGTGACCTGTGTCCAGCGGAGCAGAGGTTCCGTCAACTCCCGCTGTGCGCGCAGCTGTCGGCCGCCTTCGGGGCCGGTGACGATCGCGGTGCGCAGGGCCGCGTGCCGTGCGCCGAGACGGGCGAGGATGCCGGTGAGCGCGTCGGGGGTGGTCGGCGACACGAGCCGTACGGCGAGGCCGACGGCGTGTGCCGCGTCCGGCATGCCCGGCTGGGCGCTGCGCAGCAGCCGTACGACATCGCGGGTGGCGGGGAGCACGGTGTGATCGGGTGCCGGCGCGGCCGGCTCCGCGGGCCGCGGCTGTCCGGATGCCGCGGCCGCGCTGTCGCGGTCGGGCAGGGCGCGGTCCAGGGTGCGGGCGAGGCCGCGCAGGTCGGTGGCCGAGAACAGGGCGGCCGCGGGGAGTTCGACGCCGAGTTCGCGGACGAAGGCGTTGCGCAGCCGTACCAGCATGAGGGAGTCGAGGCCGAGTTCCTTCAGCCCGGCGGTGGGTGACACGTCCGCGGTGCCGCCGGACACCTCGCCGACCCTGGCCCGTACGTACGCTTCGAGGCGCTCGGCGCGGGCCTGGTCCGTCGGCGCGGTGAGGATCTTCCCGACCAGGTCGTCGGCGCCGGCGGCGGTCGCCGGGGCGGTGACGAGGTCGGCCAGGATCGGACGGGTGCGGGCCGCGTCCGGGTCGAGGGCCAGGAGTTCCCAGTCCAGGGCGACGGGGGCGAGCTGGCGGCGCGAGGTGGCCAGTACCCGGTCGAGGAGTTCGCCGCCCTCCTGCGGGGTGAAGGCGATCAGACCCGACCGGCCGGTCTCGGCCGCCCGGGTGCCGGAGGCCGCGACCATGCCGACCTCCGCCCAGGCGCCCCAGTCCAGGCTCAGTGCCCGGCGTCCGGTGCGCGAGAGATGGTGGGCCCAGGCGTCGAGGAAGGCGTTGGCCGCCGAGTACGGGCTCTGCCCGGCCGAGCCGAGGAGTCCGGCCACCGAGGCGAACAGGATCAAGTCCTCGGCCTCCGGCACGAGTTCGGTGAGCAGGGCGGTGCCGAGGACCTTGGGGGCGAGGACACCGAGGACGCGTTCGTCGGTCAGGTTCGCCACCGTCGCGTCGTCGAGGACGCCGGCCGCGTGGACGACCGTGGTGATGGGACCGGCTTCCTGTCGTACGGCGTCCAGGGCGGCCCCCAGGCCGGCGCGGTCGGCGACGTCGGCGCGCACCAGGCGCACACTGACCCCGCGCTCCTCCTGTGCCGCGATCCAGCGCGCCGCGTCGGGGGTGGGGGTGCCCCGGCTCAGCAGGGCCAGGTGGCGGGCCCCGCGGCGCACCAGGCGTTCGGCCGCGACGCGGCCGAGGCCGCCGAGGCCGCCCGTGATCAGGTGGACGCCGTCCGGGGTGACCCGGGCGTGGCCGGCGTCGTCCGGGCGGGTGCGGGTCAGGCGCGGGACGAGGCGGCCCTCGGGGCGCAGCGCGACCAGGCGTTCGTCGTCCGCGTGGCGCAGTTGCGTCCACAGGGCCTCGGCGCCGCCGGTGGGCGGCAGGTCGATCAGCGTGGTGGTGAACTCCGGGTGCTCCTGCGCCACGGCGAGCCCGAAGCCCCAGGCCAGGGCCTGTTCGGGGTGGACCACCCGGGTGCTGCCGTCGGCCGCCTGGCTGCCCCTGACCACCACGAACAGACGGGGTGGGCGGCCCTGGGGACGGTCGGTGAGGGCACGGACCAGGTGCAGGGTGTGCAGGCAGCACAGCCGGGCCGCCTCCCGCGCGGACGCGGTGTCGGTGACCGGCGGTGCGTCCAGGGACGACAGCTGGACGACCCGGCGGGGCGGTCCGTCCGGGAACGCCTCGTCGAGCAGCCGGGTCCACTGGCGCGGATCGGCCGGATCGAGCACGTACCGTCCGTCGCCCTCGGCGGCGAACTCCGCTCCCCGGCGGACGCCGACGTACGGCACGGACGCGGCGCGCAGCCGCCCGGCGAGATCGCCGGCCACCGAGCCGTCGTCGGCCGTCGAGCCCTCGTCGGCCAGGATCAGCCAAGTGCCCTGCGCGGGCCTTTCCTTGGCGTCGGGCCGCGGCTGCCAGCGCGTCTCGAACAGCGCGCCGTCCAGCGGTGAGAGGGCGGCGAGCTCGAACTCCTCGGCCTCCAGCACGAGTCGGTCGTGCTCGTCCCACAGGCGCAGGTCCAGCGTCGCCCGGTCGCCGTCCACCGAGCGCAGCCGGCAGGTCACCCACACCGGCGCGGTCCGCAGGGCGGTGTAACGCAGCCGTCCCACTCCCGCGGGCACGAACGCCCGCCCCTCGGGCGCGTCCTGGGGCAGGGCGGCCGTGTGGAAGGCCGCGTCGAGGACGGCGGGGTGCAGCAGGTGTCCGGCGTCGGGCCGTGCGGCCAGCCGCCCCAGCGCCTCCGTGTCGGTACGGCGGCCCTCCTGGAGTCCGCGGAAGGCGGGGCCGTAGTCGATACCGAGGGCCGCGAGCCCGGCGTACACGGACGTCAAGTCGGCTTCCCGCACGCCGGGTTCACGCAGCCGGGTGAGGTCCTCACCCGGGTCGGCGGCGGAGTCGGCGGCGGGATCGGCGGTGCCGACGTTCATCCGCCCGCTGACGTGCCGCTGCCAGGGCGCGCCCCGCTCGCCGGCGGGAGCCGAGGCGACGGTGAACTCGCGCCGGCCGTCCTCGGCCGGCCGCAGCACCAGTTGGAGCCGCACGGGCGTGTCCGCGTCCAGCCGCAGAGGTTGGGCGAACCGGACGTCGGACAGCCGGATGTCATCGCCGTCCGACAGCGCGGACGCGGACTCCAGGACCAGGTCGAGGAACGCGGCGGCCGGCAGCCAGACCTCGCCGGTGACCCGGTGGTCGGCGAGATAGGCGAAGCGGCTGTCGCGCAGGTCGACGTCCAGCTGGAAGAGGTGCCGGTCGGGTTCGTCGCTGGCCTCGACATGGGTGCCGAGGAGCGGCGAGCCGTGGCCGGCCGCCGGGGCGAGGGGCTCGGGGGTGATCCAGTGGCGTTCGCGGGCGAAGGCGTAGGTGGGCAGGTCGGTGCGGCGGCCCGCCGGGAACAGGACGGACCAGTCGGGGGTGTGACCGGCCGCGTACAGCTCACCCAGTCCGCGCAGCAGGACCTCCTGACCGCCCTGCTGGCGGCGCAGCGAGGCCACGCTCACGGCGTCGACGCCGGCCTCGGCGGCCACCGCCTCGATCGACGGGCCGAGCGAGGGATGGGGGCTGAGCTCCACGAACGTGCGGTAGCCGTCGTCGAGCATGCGCCGGACGGTGTCGGCGAAACGCACCGGCTCGCTGAGGTTGCCGAACCAGTACCCGGCGTCCAGCCGGTCTCCGGTGACGGGTTGGGCCAGCACGGTCGAGTACAGCGGCGTCGAGGCGGCCGATCCGGTGACCCCGGCGAGCCGGTCGAGCAGGTCCGCTCGGAGCGGTTCCATGAGCGGGGTGTGCGAGGCGAAGGGCGTCGAGAGGCCGCGGGCGGGGACGCCCCGCTCCTCCAGGTGGGCGCGCAGGGCGGCCAGCGCCTCGATGTCGCCGGAGACCGCGGTGGACCTGGCGCTGTTGACGGCCGCGACGAACAGCCGTCCGGCGTAGGGCGCGAGCAGCATCTCGGTCTCGGGGCGCGGCAGTTCGACGGCGAGCATGCCGCCCTGGTTCTCCAGTGGTACGACGGCGCGGGCGCGCCCGGTCACCACGGTGACGGCCTGCTCAAGGGTGAGGGCGCCCGCGGTGTAGGCGGCGGCGATCTCTCCCAGGCTGTGGCCGGTCACGGCGTCGGGGGTGACGCCGAGGGCGCGCCAGGCCGCGGCCAGCGCCGCGTTGACGGCGAACAGCACCGGTTGCAGGAACTCGGTGCGGGCGAGCGGCGCGACGTCCTCCGGGGCCCGCAGCGCGGTGAGCACCGACCAGCCGGCCTGCCGGAGCACCGCCTCGTCGATCCGGGTCAGTTCCTCGCGGAACGCGTCGGAGCCCGCCATGAGGTCCAGCGCCATCCCGGGCCACTGACCGCCGTGACCGGCGAACACGAACGCCACCTTGCCCGCCGGTTCCTCGCGGGGTGGCGCGGGCACGGTCCGTCCGCTCGCCAACGCCTCCAGCCCGTCGAGGAGTTCCTCCCGGTCGGCCGCCACCACGGCTGCCCGGCGCTCGAAGTGGCTGCGGTGCCGGGCCAGCGTGTGCGCCAGGTCCGGCAGCGGTGTGTCCTCGGACAGGTGGGCGGCCAGCCGTGCGGCCTGGCCGCGCAGGGCGTCCGCGCCGCGCCCGGACACCGTGAACAGCAGGGATCCCGTGGGTCGTCGGGCCGGCGCTGGCGCGGGTTCGGCTGCCGGGGCCTCCTCCACCACGACGTGCGCGTTGGTGCCGCTGATCCCGAACGCGCTCACGCCGGCCCGCCGTATCCGCTCGCCCCGCGGCCAGTCGGCCGGTTCGCGCAGCAGGCTCAGCCCGCTGTCCGCCCAGTCCACGTGACGGCTGGGGGTGCCCGCGTGCAAGGTGCGCGGCAGCTCCTCGTGACGCAGCGACTGCACCACCTTGATCAGCCCGATGACGCCCGAAGCGGCCTGCGCGTGGCCGATGTTGGACTTGAGAGACCCCACATGCAGGGGACGGTCGTGGGGGCGTGAGCCGCCGAACACCTGGGCGAGCGCGTTGGCCTCGATCGGGTCGCCCAGGGTGGTGCCCGTCCCGTGCGCCTCGACGTGGTCGATGTCGGCGGGTGCCAGTCCGGACGACTCCAGGGCGCGCCGGACGACCTGCTCCTGCGCGGGGCCGTTGGGCGCGGACAGGCCCTGGCTGCGGCCGTCCTGGTTGACGGCGGTGCCGCGCAGCACGGCGAGTACCTCGTCGCCGTCACGCCGGGCGTCCGCGAGCCGCTTCAGTACGACCATGCCCGCGCCCTCGGACCAGATGGCGCCGTCGGCGTCGTCCGAGAAGGACCGGCAGCGGCCGGTCGGCGACAGGCCCCGCAGCCGGCTGAACTCCACGAACGTCTGCGGGGTCACCATCAGCGTCACCCCGCCGGCCAGGGCCAGGTCGCACTCGCCCGCCCGCAGCGCCTGGGCCGCCAGGTGCACGGCCACCAGTGACGAGGAGCAGGCCGTGTCCACCGTCATGGCCGGGCCGTTGAGGCCGAGGGTGTAGGCGAGCCGGCCGGAGGCCACGCTGAGCGCCTGGCCGGTGCCGACGTATCCGTCCAGCCGGTCGAGCCGGGTGCCGGACAGGTAGCCGCTGCCGAACATGCCGACGTACACGCCGGTGGTGCTGCCCGCGAGGTCGGCCGGCACGAGTCCGGCACGCTCCAGCGACTCCCAGGCCGTCTCCAGCAGGAGCCGCTGCTGGGGGTCCATCGCCGCGGCCTCCTTCGGGGTGATCCCGAAGAACCCCGCGTCGAAGGACTCGATGTCGTCGAGGAAGCCGCCCTCACGCGCGTAGGACTTGCCGGGGGCGTCCGGGTCGGGATCGTAGAGCGCCTCCACGTCCCAGCGGCCGGCCGGGAACGGCCCGACGGCGTCGCGGCCCTCGGCGACCAGGCGCCACAGCCCCTCCGGGTCCTCGACCCCGCCGGGCAGCCGGCAGGCCATCGACACCAGCGCCACCGGTTCGTCGACGGCCGAGGGGGCAGTGCGGGCGGGGCGTGCGGCCTTCGCGGTCCGTCCGCTTGTACGGCCGTCGGTGGCGAGGGCCGTGGCCAGCAGGTGGGTGGTGAGCCGGGCCGGGGTGGGGTGGTCGAACAGCAGGGTGGCGGGCAGTTTGGCACCGATGCGGGTGCCGATGCGGTTGCGCAGGTCGACCGCCGTCACCGAGTCCATGCCGAGGTCGCGCAGCGGCCGGTCGGCGGGGACGGAGTCCGCCGCGCGCAGGCCGAGGGCGTGGGCGGCCTCCTCGCGGACCAGGGCGAGGACGCGTTCGGCGCGTTCGGGCTCCGGGAGCCGGGCGAGTCGGTCCGCCAGGCGGGGCCCCGCGCCCTGTCCGGCGGGGGGCGGGGGCAGCAGGGACCGCCACAGCGCCGTCGTACCGCTGTCCCCGGTGGCCGCGGTGGCCGCGGTGGCCCGCAGGCGGGGCAGGTCGAGCGCCCAGGCGACGAGGTGCGGGGAGCCGCGCCGCAGGGCGAGCCGGACGAGGTCGCGGCCCTGGTCGGGGGTGAGGGCGCGGTGGCCGAGGCGGGCCATGCGGTCGAGGTCGGCGTGCTCGGCGGCCAGGCCCCCGCCCGACCACGCGCCGAACGCCACGGAGACGGCGGGCAGGCCCAGCGCCCGCCTGTGGTGGGCGAGTTGGTCGAGGAAGACGTTGGCCGCCGCGTAGTTCGCCTGCCCCGCGTTGCCGACGACACCGGCGGCCGAGGAGACCAGCAGGAAGAAGTCCAGGGGCAGGTCGGCGGTGAGCCGGTGCAGGTGGGCGGCACCGTCGACCTTGGGGCGGAGCACCCGCGTGAGACGTTCGGGCGTCAGTTCGGCGACCACTCCGTCGGCCAGGACGCCGGCGCAGTGCACGACTCCGCGCAACGGCGTCCGTTCACCGACGGACGCGAGTACGCCGGCCAGGGCGGACGCGTCGGCCACGTCACACGCGACCACCTCGGCGGCCGCTCCCAGGGCCGCGAGTTCGGCGACCGCCTCCGCGGCACGCGGATCGTTCGGACCCTGACGGCACGTCAACAGCATGCGCGGGACGCCGTGTTCCGCGAGCAGCCGGGCGAGGTGAAGGCCGACCGCGCCGAGTCCGCCGGTGATCAGAACGGTCCCCTCGGTGGGGAGCGAGCTGCGGGGCGCCGCGTCCCGCGGGCGCGGACGCGCGTGCTGCGGGCCGGTGGCCTGCTCGCGTCGGTCGTCCGTCATGGTCGCAGGCGCGTCCTTCGTGCGGGCGCGCACCAGCCTCGGCGCCAGCACCCTGCCGTCGCGTACGGCGAGTTCGGGCTCGGCCGCGTGGGCGACGGCCGCCGTCAGCGCGGCCACCGGGTCGAAGCCGTCGAGGTCGAGGAGGCTGAGTCCGAGGTCCGGGTGCTCGGTGCGGGTGCTGCGGGCCAGCCCCCACAGCACCGACTGGGCGAGACCGGGCACGCTGTCCCCGTCCGCGGCCGCGACCGCCCCACGGGTCACCCACACCACCCGGGCGGGTGCCTCACCGGCCGGCAGCGCGAGCGACGCCCGCACCTCGGCCAGCGCGGCGACCGCCAACGCATGTGCGCCGGAGGGCAGTTCGTGACCGGGCAGGGGGCGCGGCCAGAACCGGACGAGCACGCCCGAGCTTGCGTCGCCGGTCCGCGGGCCCGCGTCCACCGCTCCGGGCGGGCCCGAAGCGGTGGACCCGCCGAACCCGGCGTCCGGACCCGAACCGTCCGGCTGGGCACCCGCGTCCGCCGTCACAGCAGGCGCACCGACCGGCGTCGGTCCGGCCTCCTGTCCGAAGTCCACGCTCGGCACGCCGGGGAGCGGGCCCGTGGTGCGGACGGTGGCCCGGATTCCTGCCCCGGTGAGGCCACGGAGGGCGGCGGTGACGTCCGGGTCCGAGGGGTCACCCACCAGGGTCCATGGCCGGTCCGTGACGGGACGGTCCGGCCGGTCGGCGGTGGGCGCGGCCGGCCGCGCGTCGGGGTCCTGCGCCGGTTCGGGGGTGATCGCGGTCCAGGCGATCTCGTACAGGTGCCGGGCGTTCTCCGATCCGGCGTCCAGGTCGGCCGGGTCGGCCGCCCGCAGCCGTACGCCCTCCAGCCGGCCGGCGGGGAGCCCGTCGGTGTCCCACAGCGTCACGTCGAGCGTCAGGTCGGTGCCGGAGCCGCCGGTCCGCCGCAGGGACGCGGTCAGGTCGCTCGCGCCGCCCGGCGGCAGGACGCAGCGCCCCACCGACACCGGTAGCAGCACCCGGCCGTCGGCGGCGTCGAAGGCCGCGGCCACCTGGAGCGCCGCGTCCAGCAGCGCCGGGTGGACCGGATAGGGGTCGCTCGCCTCGCGGGCGACCGTCGGCAGGGACAGCCGGGCGAGCAGTTCGCCGTCCCGGACGGCGACGGCGTCCCGTACGCCCTGGAAGGCCGGTCCGTAGCCGAGACCCAGGCCGGTCAGCCGCTCGTACGTCTCCTCGCTCCAGGCCGGTGCGGCGGTGGCCGGCCACACCGGCGGCGGGCCGGTGTCGTCGGTGGCCGGCCCGGCCGCCGACGCGGTGGCGTGCAGGGTCCAGTCGGCGCCCTCCTCGCCGCGCCGGCGGCTGTGCACGGTGATCTCCGTCGCGGGACCGGTGGCGGACACCTCCACGGACACCTCGACCGTGCCGGTGGCGGGCAGCGCGAGCGGCGCGAGCAGGAGCAGGTCGGTCACGTCGCCCGGGGTGTCCGGGCGGGCCACGGCGAGCGCGGCGCGGCACACCTCCATCACGGTGGTGCCCGACACCACGGTCCGGCCGAACACCGTGTGGTCCGTCAGCCAGTCCGCGGTGGCCGGGGACCACTCGTCGCGGAAGGTCCAGCGCGTCTCGTCCGCCGACTGCAGCTGGATGCCGAGCAACGGGTGGGCCGCCCGGTCCAGGAGACCCGAGGTGCCGGTGGCCGGCGCGGGTTCGGTCCAGTGGCGGCGCGTGTCCCAGGCGTATGTCGGCAGGTCGGCGGCCGGGGTGTCGGGGACCAGACGGCGCCAGTCCACCGGCCGTCCCTGGACGTGGAGTTCGGCGGCGGCGCGGTCCAGGCAGGCGGGCCCGTCCTCGTCGCGGCGCAGCGACCCGACGGCGACGAGGTCGCGGCCGGTGTCCTCGGCGACCGTGCTCAGCGCGGTGAGCAGGGACGGGTGCGGGCCCACTTCGACGAAGTACCGGTAGCCGTCGGCCGTCATGCGCTCGACGGTGGGCGCGAAGCGGACCGGCTCGCGCAGGTTGTCGTACCAGTATCCGGCGTCGAGTTCCCCGGTGACGGGCTCGCCGGTGACCGTCGAGTACCAGGCGACCGGGGTCGGGGAGGTCACGACGCCGTCGAGTTCGTCGAGGATCGTCCCGCGGACCGGCTCGACCTGGGCACTGTGGGAGGCGTAGTCGACGTCGAGGCGGCGGACGAACACCTGTCGCCGCTCCAGCTCGGCCAGCAGGGCGCTCACGGCCGTCACCTCGCCGGCGACCACCGTGGCGCGTCCACTGTTGACGGCGGCGACGCACACCCGGCCGTCGTGCGCGCCGAGGTGGGTCTCGACCTCGGTGTGCGGGAGGGCGACGACGGCCATGGCGCCGGTGCCGGACAGGCCGGTGAGGGCCTGGCTGCGCAGGGCGACGACCGCGGCGGCGTCGTTGAGGCTCAGGGCCCCGGCGACGCAGGCCGCGGCGACCTCGCCCTGGCTGTGCCCGACGACGGCGTCGGGGCGGACCCCCCGCGCCCGCCACACGGCGGCCAGGGACACCATCACGGCGAACAGCACCGGCTGGACCACGTCGACCCGGTCCAGGGAGGGGGCGCCGGCGTCGCCACGCAGGACGGCCGCCGGCGACCAGGTGGTGAACGGGCGCAACGCGGCGTCGCAGCGGTCGAGTTCGTCGGCGAACACCGGGTCGCGGTCGAGCAGGTCGCGGGCCATTCCGGCCCACTGGGAGCCCTGTCCGGGGAAGACGAACGCCATCTTGCCGCCGGGCGCGATCTGTTGGGGACCGGCCACCGCGTCCCCGCCGGGTCGGTCGTCGGCCAGGGCGCGCAGGGCGGTGAGCAGTTCCTCACGGTCCGCCGCCCGGACGACGGCCCGGTGCTCGAAGTGCGTACGGCGGTGGGCCAGGGTCGCGGCCACGGCGCCCAGGGGCGTCTCCGGCCGGTCGAGGAGGGCCCGGTGGAGCCGCTCGGCCTGTCCACGCAACGCCCGCGGACTCCGGGCGGAGAGCGGGAAGAGACCGGGCCCCGCCGGGGTCGCCGCCTCGCCCGGCCCGGCGATCGGAACCGGGGCCGGCCCGGTGACCGGCTGCTCCCCCGCTGCCGCCCGCGCCGGCTCCGGCGGCGCCTCCTCCAGCACCACGTGCGCGTTCGTCCCGCTGATGCCGAAGGCGCTGACACCAGCCCTCCGCACCCGGTCACCGTCCCTCGGCCACGCCTGGGCGTCGCCGAGGACGCGCAGGCCGCTGCCCGCCCAGTCGACGTGTTCGGTGGGCGTGTCCGCGTGCAGCGACGCCGGCAGGAGTTCGTTGCGCAGGGCCAGGACCGTCTTGATGACGCCGGCGATGCCCGCGGCGGCCTGGGTGTGCCCGAGGTTCGACTTCAACGAACCGATGCCGAGCGGCCGTTCACCGGGCCGGCCCGGTCCGAACACGGCGGCGAGCGCCCGGCCCTCGATGGGGTCACCGAGGGGGGTGCCGGTGCCGTGGGCCTCCACGTGGTCCAGGTCCGCGGGCGTCAGCCCGGCCGCGTCCAGCGCGGCGCGCACCACCCGCTCCTGCGCGGGCCCGCTGGGGGCGCTCAGACCCTGGCTGCGGCCGTCCTGGTTGATCGCGGAGCCCTTGACGACCGCGAGGACCCGGTCACCGTCCCGGCGTGCGTCCGCCAGCCGTTTCAGCAGGACGAGGCCGCAGCCCTCGGCCCACACCACACCGTCCGCGTCGGCGGAGAACGGGCTGCACCGCCCCGACGGCGACAACCCGCGCAGCCGGCTGAACTCGACGTGCCCGCGCGGGGTGACCAGCAGCGTCGCGCCGCCCGCCAGCGCGAGGTCGCACTCGCCGTCGGCCAGTGACCTGGCGGCCAGGTGCAGGGCTACGAGGGAGGACGAACAAGCCGTGTCGACGGTCACGGCGGGGCCCTGGAGGCCGAGGGTGTAGGCGATGCGCCCGGAGGCGACACTCGCCGCGGAGCCCGTGCCGACATGCCCGTCGAGCTGGTCCAGTGCGGCCGAGGCCAGGTATCCGCTGTCGTAGAGGCCGAGGTAGACGCCGGTGGAGCTGCCGTTGAGGGTCTCCGGGAGGATCCCGGCGCGTTCGATCGTCTCCCAGGTCGTCTGCAGCAGGAGCCGCTGCTGCGGGTCCATCGCGGCGGCCTCGCGCGGGGAGATGCCGAAGAAGGACGCGTCGAAGCGGTCGATGCCGGTGAGGTAGCCGCCGCGCAGGGAGTACGCCGTGCCGGCGGTCTCCGGGTCGGGGTCGAGCAGCCGCTGGGTGTTCCAACGGCCCGGGGGCACCTCGGTGACGGCCTCCCTGCCCTCGGCGAGCAGCCGCCAGAGCGCCTCGGGGTCGTCGGCGCCGGGGAGGTGGCAGGCCATGGAGATGACCGCGATGTCGCCGTCGGTCCGCGGGGAGCGGTCCGCGGGCTGCGGCCGGGCCGTGGCGGGGCTGCCGGGCCGGTCGTCGAGGACCGCCTCGGCGAGTTCGGCGACCGTGGGGTGCTCGAAGACGAGAGCGGGGTTGAGGGAACGTCCGAGACGCTCCGACAGGTTCGCGGCGAGCGTCACCAACTGGCGCGATCCCAGTCCGAGTTCGGCGATCGGGCGGTCCGGGTCGACGGCCACCGGATCGAGTCCGGCGGCCTCGGCGACCGCCGCCGTCAGCCAGGCCCGTACACCCTCCGGGGTCGTGACGGACGGCGCGGGGTACTGCTTCGGAGACTCGTTCGCAGGCATGTGAAGAGGTGTCCTCGTGAACTCGGGCGGGCGCGAGCGGGATCCGGGCGACGGCCCCGGCCGGGGCGCGCCGATACGGAGGGACGGCGGGATCGGGCCACGACGGCGCAGGGCGCCGCGACCGGCGCACGGCGCCGTGACGGCCGCAGGGCTGAAGGGCCGGTGCACGCGGCCTGACCGGTGCAGGACGGCGCGACCGCCGGCTGACGGCATGACCGGTGCACGACGCTGTGACCGGTGTGCGACCTGCGACGGACACATGACGTCACGTCCGGTGCACGACGCTGTGACCGGTGTGCGACCTGCGACGGACGCATGACGTCACGTCCGGTGCACGACGGCACACCGGCGGCGCCGTGGCCGAACGGAGGTCCGACGCACGGCCGTTGGGCCGGCGGCGTCCAGGTCAGCGGGTGGCGGGCGTGTCGACGGCGGTGAGGGTGCCGTTCAGATAGGCCGCGCGGGAGGCGTGCCGCTGGATCTTGCCGCTGGAGGTCTTGGGGATGGTCCCGGGACGGACGAGCACGACGTCGTGCACCGCGAGGCCGTGCGCCTCGCCGATCGCGCTGCGGATCAGGTCGGTGATCCGTTCGTGCTCCTCGGCCGGCACGGGGCTCACCTCCGCGACGAGGACGGGCTGTTCGCCCGCGACTCCCCCGTCCACGGAGAACGCAGCGGTGCAGCCGGGCCGCAGCGCCGGGTGGCACATCTCGGCCGACAGTTCGAGGTCCTGCGGGTAGTGGTTGCGGCCGTCGATGACGAGGAGGTCCTTGAGCCGGCCGGTGACGAACAGCTCACCGTCGCGCAGGAATCCGAGGTCGCCGGTGCGCAGGAAGCGCTCCTCCCGGCCGGCCAGCCGGGCGCGGAAGGTCTCGCGGGTGGCGAGGGTGTTGCGCCAGTAGCCCTTGGCGACGCTCGCGCCGGCGACCCAGATCTCGCCGACCTCCCCCTCGGGGAGTTCCTCCTGCCGTTCGGGGTCGGCGACGACCACGGTCGTGCCGGGGGCGGGCCGGCCGGAGGAGACGGCGGCGGCGTCCGCCGCGCCGGCGTGCGGGCCGGCCGAGGCGGCCTCGGCCAGGGTGGGCGGGGCGTCGACCGAGCCGCCGGTGACGATGAGGGTGGCCTCGGCGAGGCCGTAGCACGGATAGAACGCCTCGCGGCGGAAGCCGGCCGGGGCGAAGGTGTCGGTGAAGCGGCGGAGGGTGGCGGCGCGCACCGGTTCGGCGCCGTTGAAGGCGACCTTCCAGGAACCCAGGTCGAGGTCGTCGAGGAGTTCGGGCGTGGCGTGCTTGAGGCACAGCTCGTAGGCGAAGTTGGGGCCGCCGGTGGTGTGCGGCCGGTAGCGGCTGATCGCGGTCAGCCAGCGCTGGGGCCGCTGGAGGAAGTGCAGCGGGGAGAAGAGGGTGGCGGTGACCCCGAGGTGGACGGTGTTCAGGACGGGGCCGATGAGGCCCATGTCGTGGTACACCGGCAGCCAGCTGACGAACATCTCGTGGTCGTGGGCGGCGACGGCCTCGGGCGTGTGCCCCATCCGCTCGGTGATGGCGTGCTCGTTCGCCATCAGGTTGCCGTGGGTCACCGTCACGCCGCGCGGGGCGGAGGTGGACCCGGAGGTGTACTGGAGGAAGGCCACCGACTCGGCGGTGAGGTCGGGTTCGCGCCAGGCGGCGGCCGTCTCGTCGGGGATGTCCTCGGTGACGACGCAGGTGATGCCGGCGAGTTCGGGCAGGTGTTCCGCCATGGCGCCGAGCGCGGCGATCACCTCGCGGCCGCCGAGGATCACCTTGGCGTCCGCGTCGGCGATCAGTCGCTTCATACGGGTGAGGGCACGGTGGTTCTGGGACCGGCCCTGCGGCGGCACGCCCGGTACGGCGACGACGGCGGCGGAGAGGCAGCCGAGGTAGCCGGAGATGAACTCCAGGCCGGGCGGGTACAGCAGCATGGCGCGGGAACCCGCAAGCCCTCGTTCCTGCAGCCAGGCGGCGATCGCCCGTGTCCGCACGGCCAGTTGGCCGTAAGTGATGTCCTGGATCTCTCCGTCACAGTCGCCGGTGACGAGATAGCGGTAGGCGGTCCGGTCGGGCTGGTGCGAGGCGTGCGTGGTCAGCAGATCGACCAGGGATCGAGCCATAAGACGAGTGTCACCTGTCTGGATCGGTGGGCGAGGAACTGGCGTTCGAGGGCCGCGTCGAAGCGCGCGCAGAAGCCGTGGCCGCTCCGGCCCCCTTGCCGTTGCGTCCATCTCGACCGCTCGTCCGAGGAGCCGCGGTCGCGCGGTCTCCTCGTGGTCCCCCGTTTTCAGCTTGCTACCGGTGAGTAGCACCCTAGCAAGTCCCGTCGGTCCCGCCGACCGGCATCGTGTAAACCCTGGGTGTCACAACGGAATTGAGCCTCCCGCCCACCCTGTGACAGCTGTCCCACCCCCGAGGGCGTCCGCCCGACCGACGCCGGTGAACCGGGGCCGCCGACGGCGTGCTCAGCCCACGTCCCACAGGAAGCGGTGGGTGTGGATGCCGAAGTACGGGAAGGACTGGATCTGCCGCACCCCCTCCACCGGGCGCACGACGTCGTTGACGAAGTCGAGCAGTTGCCGGGGACCCGGGGCGACGACCTCGGCGAACAGGTCGAAGCCGCCCGAGGTCAGGACCGCGTAGACCACCTCGTCCCGCGCGGCGAGTTGGTCGGCGACCGCGCGCGGATCGCCGTCCACGACGATGCCGAGCAGGGCCATGGCCTGTCCGCCCATGGCCATCGGGTCGGTGACCCCGACCACCGACACCACCCCGCTGTCCAGCAGCCGTTGCAGTCGCTGGCGGGCCGCGGACGCCGACAGGCCGACCTTCGGGCCCAGGTCGGCGTAGGCGATACGGCCGTCGGTCTGCAGTTCGCGCAGGATGGCCCGGTCGATCTCGTCCATGCGAGGGGTGTCTCCTTTCCGCCCGGCGCGGCCGTCGCCGCCGGGTGCTTCAGCCTGCCAGGGCCGCGAGGGCCTCGGCGAAGAGCTCGGTGTGGGTGTCCACGTCGCGCTCGGTCGTGTCCGGACACATCAGCGCCATGTTGTGGAAGGGGGTCAGCAGGATGCCTCGGTTGGCGAGGAACAGGTGCAGGAAGTCCTCGAGTTCGGGATCGGCAGCCGCCGCGGACTCGGTGCCGTTGCGGGGCGCCGGATCGGCGAAGCGGTACTCGGTGCGGGCGCCGAGCCGGCTGACGGACCAGGGCAGCTCGTGGGCGTCGATGCCCGCGCGCACGCCCGCCTCGAAGCGTTCGGACAGCGCCGACATCCGGGCGAACGCGTCGTCGGTGAGGACGTGTTCGAGGGTGGCGCGCATCGCCGCGACCGACAGGGCGTTGCCGGCCAGGGTGCCGCCGACACCGCCCATGTCCACCAGGTCCAGGTCGTCCCGGCCCAGCAGCCGGTCGGCGAGTTCGGCGGACAGCCCGTAGGCGCCGGCCGGGATGCCGCCGCCGATCGCCTTGCCGATGGTCAGCAGGTCGGGTTCCAGGCCCCAGGCGGCGGTGCACCCGCCCGGCCCGGCGGAGAAGGTGTGGGTCTCGTCGTTGATGAGCAGCGTGCCGTGTCGCCTGGTCAGTTCGCGGACGCCGGCGAGGTGGCCGGGCTCGGGCAGCACGATGCCGATGTTGGTCAGCGCCGGTTCCATGAGTACGGCGGCCACGTCACCGTGGGCGAGTTCGCGCTCCAGCTGCTCCAGGTCGTTGAACTCGGCGACCCGGCTGGTCAGGGTGACGTCGCAGGGGGCGCCGACGTTCCCCGGCCGGGCCGCGCCCTGTCCGTCCGGGCCGACCACGATGAGCGACTCGTCGACGCTGCCGTGGTAGCTGTAGCTGTTCACGAGGATCTTCGGGCGGCCGGTGACGGCCCGGGCGAGCCTGATCGCCCACCGGTTGGCGTCCGTCGCCGTCAGTGAGAAGCTCCAGCGGGCCAGCCCGAAGCGGCGGGTCAGCTCGGCCCCGACCCACTCGGCCTCCTCCGTGGGAAGCATCGCGGTGGCACCGCCCCGCACGGCGAACCGGTGCTGGACGGCCTCGGCCACGGCGGCCGGGGAGTGACCGGCCATGGCGCCGGTGTCGCCGAGGCAGAAGTCGATGTACTCGTGACCGTCGATGTCGGTGACCCGGGCACCGCGGGCCCCGTCCAGGTAGCGGGGGAAGGGGCCGGCGGTCTTGTTCATCCACGTCATCGGGACCCGCCCGAAAAGGTGTCCGGCTCGCGCGTGAGCGTCCTTCGA
Source organism: Streptomyces sp. NPDC005574 (assembly GCF_040605435.1). NCBI lineage: Bacteria > Bacillati > Actinomycetota > Actinomycetes > Kitasatosporales > Streptomycetaceae > Streptomyces > Streptomyces sp. NPDC005574. Next base: position 32,508 of record NZ_JBEXCW010000038.1, on the reverse strand, counting down.
ACGCGGGCACAGCCGCTCGGCCTGCGCTCTTTCGCGGACGAGCAGGTCATGCAGTCGTTGACGATCCATGGCAGACCTCGCAGGCCGGGACGACGGAACCAGCGCACTGTACGACGGATCAAAGTGCGAACTCAAGAGGTAGCGATGGAATCATTCGTGCTGACGATCGATTCATTCGCAGGTTAATCGCCAGGTCGCGCCACCCCTTCCGCCACTTGGAAATATCCACCAGCATGCATATGCCGGGATCGCGTGCGGCGGCCGACGGCCCGTTCCCGGCTGGATCTTTCCTGCAGCCCTGCAGGCCCGACGGACATCACCCGGGAGCGGGACATGACCAACGCAATGTGGGTGCACGGCATCGAGTGGCTGGCCGCGGCCGCCCCCAACCCCCGGACCTGCAAACGCGCCTGGGACGAGGGCGACGGCATCGCCCTGCTCGAGGCGGGGCGGTACTGGGACGTGCTCAGCGTCCCCGACCACCTGGGACTGCTCACGCTGGACCTCCTGTGGAGACCCTCCCTGCCGCTGCCCGGACCGACCCTCGTGGACTCGGCGGCCCACCGGGTCGGCTTCTTCCTGCCGCCCGATCCCGGCAGTCACTGGGTCGGCGCCGGCCTGCGCCACGCGGGCCGCGGCTCCTGGGTCGCCGTACCTCCGCCCTACCGGGCCGGCCGCTCCCTGGAGTGGCTCATCCCGCCCGACGGCACCGGCTCCCTGCACGCCCCCGTCACCCTGGAGATGGCGCTGCGCCAGGCCAACGGCACCCTCGCCGTACTCACCCCCGCGCACGGCGACTGACGGACCGTCACGAGGGCCGGGGACGAGGCACGACCGCCACGGCGGCCAGGGACGGCGTACGACCGTCGCAGCGGACGAGCTACGACCGTCACAGCGAGGGTGGCGGCGACCCGTTCGGCAGACCGGCGGAGGCCCACCGGAACTCCGGCCGGGCGGGCACCGCGCGCCCCGCGGCACGCCACTCCCTGACGAGCCGTGCGTGGACCGGCGGCCGCGTCCGGGGTCAACCGGTCAGTTCGACGTACGGACCGGGAAGCGTGCCGCCGCCGAACGGGCGCTGCCCCCGGCCTCAACCCTGACGGCGCACCCCAGGCCGCAACCCGGCCCGCAGGCGGGGACCCGACCGGTCCCCCGTTCCGGTCGTGCCCCCGCGGCCAGTCGAACTTACGTCCCGGACCTGCCCTTGTGAACCGCAACGATGCCCGCTGTGCCGCCCCGAGGACTCACCCGTGCACAGGTGCGTCCGGATGGCCCGGTTTGGTCCGGTCCAGGACGGGCGGCCGCAGGTCTCCGGTGGCCACATGCGCGACGACGACCTCGTAGAGGTCGCTGCCGGCGGCGAGGAGCTGGCGTTCCAGCACGGGTTCCGCACTGCGGACGTGCTCACGCACCGTCTGGGCGTGGACGCCCAGCGTCTGCGCGGCCCGTTCGGCGTTGCCACCGGCGGCGATCCAGGTGCGCAGGGTGCGGCGCAGGTCCCGGCCGTCCGCGTCGAGCCGCCCCAGCAGACCGTCCGCCCAGGCACGCAGGCCGGGTCCGGCGAGCAGGTCGCCGACCTCCGGCCGCTCGCCCGGCCGGGCATCACTCCCGGGTGCTTCCTCCCCCAGCCCGACCTGGGTGTTCAGTGCCAGGTGGACGACCGCACGGACCGTCAGGTCGGAGAAGTCGGTCCGCAGCAGGCTCTCGACGCGTTCCATCCGGGCGCGGACGGTGTTGCGGCTCACGCCCAGCACCTTCGCCGCGCTGACGGCGGTGAACTCCAGGCCGAGCCGGGTGGTGGCCAGCAGTTCGGCTCGGGTGTGGTGCGGCAGGACGTCCAGCGGACGCAGCACCCGGGTGGTCCAGACGCGCAGCGCCCCCGGGTCCATCAGGCGTTCGGGGTGGGTGCGTTCGGCGTACACGGCCGTCTTGTCCGGCCGGAACCGGGCGACGGCCAGCGCGCTCACGGCCTGGCCGTACGCGGTGGCCGTGCGGGCCAGGCTCTGCCGGACGCTGCCGCCGAGGAACGTGCCGGGGCGCCCGGCGACCAGGGACCGCAGGTCCCGCCCCACGGCCTCGCCGGGGGTCACGATGATCACGTGCCGGTCAACGGCGGGGCAGCGCACCACCAGGGCCCGTTCCGCGGTCGCGTCGCGGCACTCCTCGGCGAGCGCGTCGCGTTCCCCGGGGCCGCCCTCGACGACGTAGACGCACGCCGTGTCCGTGTCGAGCAGTCCCGGCCACAGGCCCGCGGCGACGCGGCGTGCCGAGACGGTGTCCTCCACCATCAGCAGCTGGAGGATCGCCAGCCGCAGGTCGGCCGCCGCGAGCTCCAGCCGCCGGGCGGATTCGGCGGCCTCCCTGGCCCGGAGCAGGAGTTCGACGACCTGGGCGGTGTGCGTCACGATCTCGGAGGCCCGCCGGTCGAACGGCGCCTCGCGTGCGACCGCCAGCACCCGGGCCGGCGAGGCGGGCCCCGGCGCGACCCTGACCAGGCGCAGGTGCTGTCCCCGGTCGTCCCAGGCGGCGGAGGCGATCCGGCCGGTGACGAGGTCCGCGACCAGGCCGGGGTCCAGTGCCGCGGGGGCGCCGGCGAGAAGGCCACCGGTGTGGTCCTGGAGGGAGGCGGTGCCGTGCACGGCCTCGGCGAGCCAGGTGACGACCCTGCGCACGTCACGCCCACTCGGCCGCAGATGCTCCAGCAGCCCCTGCGCCCACGGCCCGTCCCCTCCCCCGCCCGGGCCCCCACCCCGTACCGGCCGGTCCGCGGCGCGATCCGACGTCGACTCTGCCGCGGAGTCCGCCGCGCGGTCCGTCGGGCGACCGGTCCCGCGATCCGTCGTACCGTCCGCGCTGTGGTCTGTCGTCGTCGGGGGGCTTCGGTCCTCTCGGCCAGTCATATGGCCTTCTCCTCGCCTGTCGCCTCGTCCGCCGTCCGCGGACGTTACCCCACGCGTGCCCGGCGGCCGACGGCGCGAAAACGCACGGGGATCCGGCCGTCGCGGGGCCGCGGCGGACAGGTGCCGCACGCCGGTGACCGCGGCCCCCGCGGCCTCCCGGGGCGGACCCGGTACCCGTACGGCATAAGCTCAGTGAATGGCGAAGTACTTCGACGTGCACCCCGACAACCCGCAGCCGCGCACCATCGCCCAGATCGCCGACATGATCCGCTCCGACGCGCTCATCGCGTATCCGACGGACTCCTGTTACGCGCTGGGCTGCCGCCTCGGCAGCCGTGACGGCATCGACCGCATCCGTACGATCCGCAAGCTGGACGACCGGCACCACTTCACTCTCGTGTGCCAGGACTTCGCGCAGCTCGGTCAGTTCGTACGGATCGACAACGACGTGTTCCGCGCGATCAAGGCGTCCACCCCCGGCAGCTACACCTTCATCCTGCCCGCGACCAGGGAGGTGCCGCGCGTCCTGCAGCACCCGAAGAAGAAGACGGTCGGCGTGCGCATCCCCGACCACGCCGTCACCCAGGCCCTGCTGGCCGAGCTCGGGGAGCCGCTCCTGTCGAGCACCCTGCTCATGCCGGACGAGGACGAGCCGATGACGCAGGGCTGGGAGATCAAGGACCGGCTGGACCACGTCCTGGACGCGGTGGTCGACTCCGGCGAGTGCGGCACCGAGCCGACGACGGTCATCGACTTCTCCGGCGGCGAGGCCGAGGTCGTACGGCACGGAGCGGGTGACGTCACGCGCTTCGAGTAGCCCCCTCGGCACGCCGGACCCCCGGCACCCCGCGCCTCTCAGGACCGCGCGGCGGGGGCCCGGACCGCCCAGGTGGATGGTGCGTGCAACGATGGTCGCCGCCCGGCCCCGCCGGGCCGATCGTCCGCCCGTCGTCGTGCACCGCGCAGAGAGGCACCCCCATGACCTCCGTACAGGGAACAGCCGTGGACATCCCCACCGAGGACGGCGTCGCCGACGCGTATCTCGCGCATCCCGGTGACGGGACGCCCCGGCCCGGCGTGCTGCTCTACCAGGACGCCTTCGGGCTGCGCCCGCACCTGCGGTCGATGGCCGACCGGCTCGCCGGGGCCGGCTACGCGGTGCTGGTGCCCAACCTGTTCTACCGTCACGGACGCGCCCCCGTCATGGAGCTGCCGGACTTCATCGACCCCGTCGCGCGCCCGGAGATCTTCGAGACGCTGTACCCGTACGTGCTGGCCCTGACCCCCGAGCTGATCGTCCGGGACGCCGACGCGTACCTGGGGTGGATGGCGCGGAGCGCGCTGGTCGCGGACGGCCCGGTCGCGGTGACCGGGTACTGCATGGGCGCCCGGCTCGCCCTGCCGACCGCCGGGGCGTACCCGGACCGGGTCGCGGCGGTGGCCGGCTTCCACGGCAGCCGTCTCGTGACCGACGCACCGGACAGCCCCCACCTGGCGGCCGCGCGGATCACGGCCGAGGTGTACTTCGGCCACGCCGACGACGACCCGGGCCTGCCGCCCGAGCAGATCGCGCGCTTCGACGAGGCCCTGACCGCCGCCGGGGTCCGTCACACCTGCGAGGTCTACGCCGGATCCGAGCACGGTTACACGCAGGCCGACACCTCCGCGTACGACGAGAAGGGCGCGGAGCGGCACTGGGCGGCGCTGCTGGACTTGCTGAAGCGGACCTTCTGAGCGCGGGGACGACCCTTCGCACCGGGACGCCGGGGGCCCAGCGGGTCCGACCGGCGTCCCTTTTTTGTTCGACTTGTTGACATGGGCACAACCCGATGCGACGTTGAGAGCGCTCTCAACATGGTACGGACCAACCCCACAGGCCTACCCCGCACGGAGGTGGAGAGTGCTCGCAAGGATCACCCTCAGACTCGTCGGAGCCGCCGCCCTCATAGGCGCGCTCCTCAGCCTCGGACCCCCGGCCCAGGCCGCCGTCCCCAACACCATCCCCCTGAAGATCACCAACAGCTCGGGGCGCGGTGACGCCGTCTACGTCTACAACCTCGGCACCCTGCTCAGCACCGGACAGCAGGGCTGGGCCGACGCCAACGGCACGTTCCACGCGTGGCCCGCCGGCGGCAATCCCCCCACACCGGCACCCGACGCGTCCATCCCCGGACCGGCGGCCGGGCAGTCCAGCACGATCCGGATCCCCAAGTTCTCCGGCCGGATCTACTTCTCGTACGGGCAGAAGCTGGTGTTCCGCCTGACCACCGGCGGTCTGGTGCAGCCGGCCGTGCAGAACCCGACCGACCCGAACCGCAACATCCTCTTCAACTGGTCCGAGTACACCCTCAACGACTCCGGCCTGTGGCTCAACAGCACGCAGGTGGACATGTTCTCCGCGCCCTACGCGGTCGGCGTGCAGCGCGCCGACGGCACCACGGTCAGCACGGGGCACCTGAAGGCCGGCGGATACAGCGGGTTCTTCAACGCCCTGCGCGGGCAGCCCGGCGGGTGGGGCAACCTGATCCAGACCCGCTCGGACGGCACCGTGCTGCGGGCGCTGTCACCCACCTACGGCCTGGAGACCGGGGCACTGCCCGCCTCCGTGATGGACGACTACGTCAACCGCGTCTGGCAGAAGTACGCGTCGGCCACACTCACCGTCGCGCCCTTCGGCGACCAGCCCGGCACCAAGTACTACGGCCGGGTCTCCGGCAACGTCATGAACTTCACCAACAGCTCCGGCGCGGTCGTCACCAGCTTCCAGAAGCCGGACGCGGACAGCGTCTTCGGCTGCCACAAACTGCTGGACGCCCCCAACGACCAGGTCCGCGGGCCGATCTCGCGGACCCTGTGCGCGGGCTACAACCGCTCCACGCTGCTGACGAACCCCAACCAGCCCGACACCACCGACGCGGCCTTCTACCAGGACGCGGTGACCAACCACTACGCGCGCAAGATCCACGCGCAGATGGCCGACGGCAAGGCGTACGCCTTCGCGTTCGACGACGTCGGCAACCACGAGTCGCTCGTCCACGACGGCGCGCCCCAGCAGGGCTATCTGACCCTCGACCCCCTCAACTGAGAGGAGCCCCGCACGCGAAGAGGACTTCGCGTGCGGGGCGGCCGTTCAGGGACGCGTGTTCACATCCAAGCGATCAGCTGGTCGTCAGGGCGGTGTCGTCCACGACGAAGCTGGTCTGGAGCGAGGAGTCCTCGACGCCGCTGAACTTCAGGGCGACGGTGGTGCCGGCGAACGAGGACAGGTCGAAGGTCTTCTGGGTGTACCCGGTGGCCTTGTTGAGGTTGGAGTAGGTCGCCAGCGTGGTCGATCCGGCGGTCACCGTCAGCTTGTCGTAGGCGGTGCTGGTGCTGGTCTCCGCACTGTCGACGTGCAGGTAGAAGGTGAGACTGGCCTTGCAGCCCGAGGGGATCGCCACCGACTGGCTCAGCGTGTCGGTGTGGGTCGAGCCGTAGCCGTCCAGCCACGCCTTGTAGGAACCGCCGTGCGCCGCCTGGCTGCTGGAGTTGGTGATGACCCCGCTGGACGCCGTCCAGGTGGTGTTGCCCGACTCGAAGCCGGCGTTGCCCAGGAGCTGGGCCGCGGTGCAGGTGCCGCCGCCCCCGCCGGTGCTCACCGTCCAGGTGAAGGAGGCGGTGCCGGTCGCGCCGGTGCTGTCGGTGACCGTGACGGTGGTGCTGGAGCTGCCGGCCGTCGTCGGGGTGCCGGAGATGACGCCGGTGGAGCTGTTGATCGACAGTCCGGCGGGCAGGCCGGTGGCCGCGTACGTCAGCGAGCCGCTGTTGGTGCTGCTCGCCGAGACCTGGAGGCTCACCGCGGTGCCGACGGTGGACGACTGGCTGCCCGGGTTGGTGACCGTGACGCCTGTCGACGGGACCGTGATGTGGCTGCCCACGTTGATGCCGGCGAAGGCGTTGCCGACGCCCGCGTACTGGCTGGAGCTGGTGCCGTACAGGGCCGCGGCGGCGCTCAGCGCGGCGGTGCGGGCCCCGGCGTAGTTGGTGCTGGACGTCATGTACGTCGTCAGCGCCTTGTACCAGATCTGCAGGGCGGCTGCCCGGCCGATGCCCGCGACGGCGACCCCGTCGGAGGTGGTGCTGTTGTAGGTGACGCCGTTGATGGTCTTGCTGCCGCTGCCCTCGGAGAGCAGGTAGAACATGTGGTTCGCCGGACCCGAGGAGTAGTGCACGTCGAGGTTGCCGACGCCCGAGTACCAACTGTCGGCGGAGCCGCCGTCCTTGCTCGGCTTGTCCATGTAACGCAGCGGCGTGCCGTCGCCGTTGATGTCGATCTTCTCACCGATGAGGTAGTCGCCCACGTCGGTGGAGTTGTTGGCGTAGAACTCCACGCCCGTGCCGAAGATGTCGGAGGTGGCCTCGTTGAGGCCGCCCGACTCACCCGTGTAGTCCAGGCCCGCGGTGTTGGAGGTGACGCCGTGGCTCATCTCGTGGCCCGCGACGTCCAGCGAGGTCAGCGCGTGGGTGCTGCCGGTGCCGTCGCCGTAGGTCATGCAGAAGCAGCTGTCGTCCCAGAAGGCGTTGACGTACGCCGTGCTGTAGTGGACGCGCGAGTAGGCGGCGACGCCGTCGTTCTTGATGCCGCTGCGCCCGAAGGTGTTCTTGTAGAAGTCCCACGTCACCTGGGCGCCGTAGTGGGCGTCGACGCCGGCGGTCTGGGTGTTGGAGCCGGACCCGGTGCCCCAGGTGTCGTCGGCGTCCGTCATGAGGGTGCCGGTGCCGGACGTGGCGTTGTTGAGGCTGTACGTCTTGTGGGTGCCGCGCGTGGTGTCGTTCAGCTGGTACGTCGAGCCGGACAGCGTGGTGCCGAGGGTGACGGTGCCGCTGTACTGGCTGTTGCCGGTGCCGGTCTGGACACCCTCGTACTGGGAGAGCTTGGCGCCGGTGACGGCGTCGGTGATGACGTGCAGCTTGCTCGGGGTGCCGTCGTCCTGGAAGCCGCTGACCACGGTCTCCCAGGCCAGCTTCGGCGTGCCGTTGCCGGCCCAGATCACCTTGCGGGCGCTGTCGGCGGCGGGCTGCTCGGCGTCCAGTGCCCTGGCCGCCTTCAACGCCTTGGTCTGCGCGGCCGACTTGGAGAAGGTCGCCGTGGTGGAGGCGACCTTGACGGTACGCCTGTTGTTGAAGGTGGTGCTGACCGTGCCCGTGGCCCGGGAGGCGGGCGGGGTGTGCACGACCAGGTCGCCGCCGAGGACGGGCAGTCCCGCGTAGGTCCGCTCGTAACGGGTGTGCACAGTGCCGTCGTTGTCCTTGACGACGTCCTTGACGACCAGCTTCTCCTTGGCGCCGAGCCCGAGGGTGCGGGCCGTCTGCGTCGTCTTCGACGCGGCGCTCCTGACCAGCGCGGTGTGCTGCGCGGGGGTGATGTCGGCGGGCAGGCCGCCGGCACGCAGGGGGCTGGGGTGGGGGGCTGCGGGCTGCGCGGCCGCCGGGACCGTCTGGACGCCGACGGCCAGGAGGGCGGCGGTGGAGAGCAGGGCTGCTCCGACCGCGGTCCGCTTGCGGGGGATGGATCTCACTCGTTCTCCTACTGCTGCGACCGATGGGTCGGCCGGTGACAGACCGGGCAGACGGGTGTGCTGTCCGGGACGAGCCGAGGTGTGCGGGACCGAGCGTGTGTGAGGGGAACAGACTGGCCGCGCATGGCAGTTGACACCTGTGCACGGCAGCTGGGAGGGAGACTGACAGGCTTGTCCTGGCCATGTCACCAAAACAGGGAGGCTTCTAGGGTTATCCCTCGGTGACCGCCCCGTCACGGCCACCCCTCACACCTTTCCTGTGAGCCGACTGTGCAGTTCCCGTGCCCGCGCGAGGTCGCCCCGGCCGCACCGCGGACGACGGGCGGACGGGCCTACGACCGTCACCAGCGCGGTTGTTACGGTGCACCGGTGTCTGACTCCTCACGCGATACCGCCGAAGGCGCCGGCTGGGGCGCCGCAGAACGCGGCGACTACCGGAACCTCATGCCGCCCAGGGTCGAGAAGATCTCCTGGCTCGACCCGAAGATGCTGTGGGCCGCCCGCAACGGCGTACTGGCCTCCTGGTTCACGGACCCCACCGGCCGTACCCGCGACAGATGGGTGGAGCGGCGGGCGGCCGCCGGCGCACCGGCCGACAAGGTGATCCGGCGCGAGGTCCCGGACCGGTTCTCCTTCATGGTCATCGGTGACACCGGCGAGGGCGACGACCCCCAGTACGCCGTCGTGCCGGGCTTTCTGAAAGTCGGTCAGGGAACCGACTTCGCCGTCCTCACCAGTGACGTCATCTACCCGGTCGGCGGCGCCGACGACTACGACACCAAGTTCTTCCGCCCCTACCGGGACTACCCGGCCCCCATCTACGCGATACCGGGCAACCACGACTGGTACGAGGACCTCGGCGCCTTCATGCGGGTCTTCTGCGGCGACACCGCGCCCCTCCCCCCGGAACCCGCGCCCCGGCCCCTCACCCGGGCCTGGCTGCGGTCCCTGCTGTGGCACCGGCCGCGCCCGCACGACGGCGAACACCTGGACGCGGCCCGCGCGTTGCGGTCCTCGCCCGCCCAACAGGCCCTCCAGCCGGGCCCGTACTGGGCGATCGACGCCGGTCCGGTGCGCATCGTCGGCATCGACACCGGTCTGCTGGGCACCCTCGACGCCCGGCAGGGGGCGTGGCTGCGCGAGGTGTCCCGGGGTCCCCGCCCGAAGATCCTCGTCACCGGGTCACCGCTGTACGTGGACGGCGAACACCACCCGTGTGCGATCGAGGGCGGCGGCACGGTCGACGACCTCGTGCGCGACCCCGCCCACCACTACGTCGCGGCGATCGGCGGCGACATCCACAACTACCAGCGCTACCCGGTCCGGGTGGACGGCCGCACCCTGCAGTACGTGGTCTCCGGCGGCGGCGGGGCGTTCATGCACGCCACCCACACCATCCCGCGCGTGGGCGTCGCGAACGTCACCGAGCGGGACTTCCGCTGCTATCCGCTGCGCGGCGACTCCCTCGCCTTCTACAGCAGGCTCTACGGCCGCCGCCTGCGCCTGCGGCGCTTCTTCGAGCTCAGCGAGGCCGAGGCGACCGCCGTCATCGCCGAACGGCTCGGCATCCCGCCGACCCGCTCCCCGGGTGAGCCGGCCCGCGTCACCGCGCGCACCCGGCTGGTGGCGAGCCTCCTCGGCGCGGGCGGCCGCCCCGACCGCACCGCACGACTGCGGCTGCCCGTGCGCAAGATCTACACGCAGCTGTTCTCACCCGGTTCGGCCACCTACAGTCCGCCGTTCTTCAAGAGCTTCCTGCGCCTGGACGTCACCCCCGAGGCCGTCCGGCTGCGCTGCTACGCGGCCACCGGCAACCGAGCGCAGGAGGTCGAACCGCCGGTCGAGGACGAGGTCGTCATCCCCCTGACCTGAGCCCGTCCCGGCGACAGCGCCTGAGACAATCCGAGTGACCGGTGTGCGGCCGAGTGCGCCGTGGACGATGGAGGAGCACGTGTCCCCGACCTCACGCCCGCTGCGCAAGCTGGGCTTCCTCACCATCGGTCTCTTCGACGAAGCCGATCCGCGCCGGGGACACGAGTCCACGCTGGAGATCATCGAGCTGGGCGAGCGGCTCGGCTTCGACAGCGCGTGGGTCCGCCACCGCCACCTCCAGTACGGCATCTCCTCGCCCGTCGCCGTGCTGGCCGCCGCCTCGCAGCGCACCCGCCGCATCGAACTGGGAACCGCGGTCATCCCGCTGGGCTGGGAGAACCCGCTGCGGCTGGCCGAGGACCTGGCGACCGTCGACATCCTCAGCGGGGGCCGCCTCAACCCGGGCGTCAGCGTGGGCCCGCCCATGCACTACGACCAGGTCAAGGGCGCCCTGTACCCGGACACCGCCGACGCCGAGGACTTCGGTTACACCCGGGTGGAACGGCTGCTGGACGGCGTGCGCGGCAAGCCGGTCACCGGTTTCCAGGGCACCGAGGGCTTCGAGGTGTTCTCGGAGAGGGTCCAGCCGCACTCCCCCGGCCTGGGCAGCCGCCTGTGGTACGGCGGCGGCAGCCTGGGCTCGGCGCGCTGGGCGGGCGAGAACGCCATGAACTTCCTGACCAGCAGTGTCGTCAAGGCCGAGGGCCCCGGCACGGACGGCCCCGCGGACTTCGCCGACGTCCAGTTGTCGCACATCCGCGCCTTCCGCGCCCACCACCCCGACGGCGAGGCCGCCCGCGTCTCGCAGGGCCTGGTCGTCATCCCCACCGACTCCGCCTCGCCCGGTCAGCGCGCGAAGTACGAGGAGTACGCGGCCGCACGCGCACCCCGCACCGCATCCCCGCAGGGCCCCGCCCGCCTGATGTTCGCGCCGGACCTGGTCGGCACCTCGCGGGAGCTGGTCGAACGGCTCCACGCGCACGCCGCGTTCCGCGAGGTCGACGAGGTCGCGTTCGCGCTGCCGTTCACCTTCGAGCACGAGGACTACGTCCAGATCCTCACCGACATGGCCACCGAGCTGGGCCCGGCGCTGGGCTGGCATCCGGCCGGCTGAGCGGCGGCGTCACCAGCGGCCCGGCTGACTGCCGACGAGCGCCCGCGACGGCGTGCCGTCCACCCCGGCCGGCACGTCGCCGGCGAGCATCACCCGGTGCATGGTCCGGGGATGGCCGAGGTGGGCGTTGTCGGAAGGGGCGAGGTGGATGGTGGCCCGGTTGTCCCAGAAGGCGACGCTGCCCGCCTCCCAGCGGAACCGGACGGTGTACTCGGGCCGGGTCGCCTGCTCCAGGAGCAGATCCAGGATCGCCGTGCTCTCGGCCCGGGAGACGCCGTCGATCTGCTCCACGTAGTAGCCGTTGACGTACAGCACGCGCTCGCCGGTCTCCGGGTGCACCCGTACCAGCGGGTGCAGGGTGGCGATCTGATGGTCCAGCAGGTGACGGACGTAGGCGTCGTCGCCGGGACGCGGCTGGTAGCCGACGCCCAGCCGGTGCTCGGCCCGCAGGCCGTCGACGAAGGCGCGCACCGGTGCGGAGAGCCCGGCGTAGGCGGCGGCCAGGTTCGACCAGGTCGTGTCGCCGCCGTAGGGCGGGACGGTCTCGGCGCGCAGGATCGTCGCGGCCGGCGGGTCGACGCGCGCGCCGTGGTCGCAGTGCCAGCCGCGCAGCAGACTGTGCCGCCGACGGCGCAGCCACTCCTCGTGGTCCATGCCGAATCTGCCGCCGAGTTCCAGCCGGTCGGCGGTGGTCTCGATCTCCGGGAAGTCCGGCGGCGAGGCGCTGCCCCGGCGGGGCAGGACGACGGGCTCGCCGAACCGGCGGGCGAGGGCGACATGCCCGGCGTGATCGAGGCGCTGGCCGCGGAAGAACACCACCTTCCAGCGCAGCACGGCCGCCCTGATCGCCGCGACCTCGGCGTCCGTCGGCCCGCCGGCCAGGTCGACGCCGGTGATCTCGGCGCCGATGTACCCGGCGACCGGCTTGACCTCGATCCCCGCGGCCCCCTTCGCCGACTCGCCCGGCGTGGCCCTGTCCGTCGTCATGCCCGCTCCGTTCGTCCGTCCGCGGCACCTGCCCGTGCCGGCTCCACGGAAGATCGTGTCAGTGATCGCGTCGGGTGGCGACAGCGTCCCCGGCCCGGGGCGCGGCTTCCGCGTGGCCGCCGGGGCCCGGGCGGCGCGCTCTCCCATACTGGCCGTACAACGCAGTCGAAGAGCAGCCAGAGAAAGGCGCGGCCGTGACCAGCATCCCGACGTACACGCTGAACGACGGTACGACGATTCCCGCGGTCGGTCTGGGCACCTGGCCGATGGACGACACCGAGGCGCGGCCGGCGGTGCGCGGCGCCCTGGAGATGGGCTACCGGCTGGTCGACACGGCGACGAACTACCGCAACGAGACCGGAGTCGGACTCGGGCTGGCGGACGGCTCCGTGGCGCGCGAGGACGTGGTGGTCACGACGAAGCTCCCGGGCCGGCACCACGGCTACGACGAGACCCTCGCGTCCTTCGAGGAGTCCCGCCGCCGGCTCGGCCTGGAGTACGTGGACCTGTACCTGATCCACTGGCCGCTGCCCCGCGTCGGCAGGTACGTCGACTCGTGGAAGGCCATGATCAAACTGCGTGAGGACGGACTCGTCCGGTCGATCGGCGTCTCGAACTTCACCGCCGGGCACATCGAGCGGCTGGAGAAGGAGACCGGGGTCCTGCCCGCCGTCAACCAGATCGAGCTGCACCCCTTCTTCCCGCAGGCCGAACTGCGGGCCTTCCACGCCGAGAAGGGCATCCGCACCGAGAGCTGGAGCCCGCTGGGCCGGGGCACGCGGCTGCTGGAGGACCCCGTGCTCGTGTCCGTCGCCGAGGCGCACGGGGTGACCCCCGGCCAGGTCGTGCTGCGCTGGCACACCCAGCTCGGTGCCGTCCCCATCCCGAAGTCGTCGCACCCCGACCGGCAGCGCGAGAACCTCGACATCTTCGGCTTCGCCCTGGGGCCGGCCCAGATGCGGGCGGTCGCCGACCGGGACCACCAGCGCATCGGCGGCGACCCGGAAGTGCACGAGGAGTTCTGACCGGCGGCCCGGACGGCCGAGGGGGGCCGAGAGCGCCGATACGCCGGGCCTGGCCCGCCGGTATGGCCGTTGCGGCCCCGACGCCCCCTCCACGCCTCTATGTTCGCTGCGGCACGTTTCGATCTGTCCGCTCCAGCACCAGGAGGCCCACGTATGCGCCACGCGCTCCGCACCGCCCTCACCGGGACGGTCGCCGCCGCCACCGTCCTCGTCGGCGGCACCGCCCACGCGACCCCGGCCGGTCCGGGCGTCACCGCCCGCCTGATCAGCCGGACCACGGTGGGCGACACCGACTACATCGTGCGGGAGATCACGGTGCCGCCCGGGCAGAGCACCGGCTGGCACTACCACGACGGCCCGCTCTACGGCGTCGTGCGCCAGGGCACGCTGAGCCACTTCGACTCCGGCTGCGCCTCCGACGGCGTCTACCGCAGGGGCAGCGCCATCCAGGAACCGGCCGGCCCGGGCAACGTCCACATCGGCCGCAACCTGGGCACCGCGCCGCTCGTCCTGGACGTGCTCTACGTACTGCCGCACGACGCGCCGTTCTCCGAGGACGCGCCGAACCCCGGCTGCCCGTTCCAGTGAGCGTGCGGCCGGTCAGTCCGGCAGTGCCTGCTCGGCCCAGATCGTCTTGCCGCGCCCCGTCTGGCGACTGCCCCAGCGCTGGGTGAGCTGGGCGACCAGGAGCAGGCCGCGCCCACCCTCGTCGAAGGCGTGGGCGCGGCGCAGGTGCGGTGAGGTGGAACTGCCGTCGGACACCTCGCAGATGAGGGTGCGGTCCCGGATCAGGCGCAGCTGGATGGGCGGTTCGCCGTAGCGGATCGCGTTGGTGACCAGTTCGCTGACGACGAGTTCGGTGACGAAGGCGACCTCCTCGTCCATGCCCCACGCGGCCAGTCGCTCGGTGGCGGCCTGCCGGGTGACGGCGACGTGGGCGGGGTCCGGCGCCACGTCCCAGGTGGCGACCCGGTCGCCGCCGAGGACCCGGGTACGGGCCAGCAGCAGCGCCACGTCGTCGCTGGGCTCCTCCGGCAGTACGGCCTTCAGCACGGTGTCGCACAGCGCGTCCAGCGACTCCGCGGGGGCGGTCAGCGAGCGGCACAGTTCGACGGTGGCGCGGTCGACGTCGCGGTCCCGGTCCTCGATCAGGCCGTCGGTGTAGAGGGCGACGACGGTGCCCTCCGGCAGGTCGAGTTCGGTCGCCTCGAAGGGCAGTCCGCCCACGCCCAGCGGGGGGCCGGGGGCCATCGGGACGAGGCGCGCGGTGCCGTCGGGCAGAACGAGGGCCGGCGCCGGGTGGCCCGCGGCGGCGAGGGTCAGTCGGCGCGACACCGGGTCGTAGACCGCGTAGAGGCAGGTGGCGCCCAGTTCCGCGACCTCCTCGCCGCCCTCGTACGCCGCGAGGTGGGTGACCAGGTCGTCGAGGTGGGTGAGGAGTTCGTCCGGCGGCAGGTCCACGTCGGCGAGGGTGCGCACGGCCATGCACAGCCGTCCCATGGTCGCCGTGGAGGGGATGCCGTGCCCCACCACGTCACCGACGACCAGCGCGACCCGGCTGCCGGACAGCGGGATCACGTCGAACCAGTCTCCGCCGATGCCCGCGAGCGACCCGCTGGGCAGATAGCGGTGGGCGACCTCGACCGCCGCCTGTCCGGGCAGTCCGCGCGGCAGCAGGCTGTGCTGGAGGGCCAGCGCGGTCGTCCGTTCCCGGGCGAAGCGACGGGCGTTGTCCACGCAGACCGCGGCGCGGCTGGCGAGTTCCTCGGCCAGCACGGCGTCGTCCTCGGCGTACGCGTCCGGGTGGGCGATGCGGACGCCCACGGCCACACCGAGCGTGGTGCCGCGGGCCCGCAGCGGCACCGCGAGCATCGAGTGCACGCCCGCGCGGTGGGGGCGGCCCGCGGGGGCCTGCGCGTTGCGTTCGGCGACCCAGCGCACGAAGTCGGGCTCGCCTGCCTGGCCGAGCACCGCCCGCCCCTGGAGCAGGGCCTTGGCGGGCGGCGAGAACGCCGGGTAGACGTCCGCCGCGCCCAGGTGCACGGCGGCTTCCGGCGTGCCCTCGGTGGCGGAGCCGTGGGCGACGCGCCGCAGCACGACCTCTCCGTCGTGCAGGGGCGGCGGTTCGTCCGCGCCCAGGACCCAGTCGAGCAGGTCCACGCTGGCGAAGTCGGCGTACCGGGGCACGAGGAGTTCGACGAGTTCCTCGGCGGTGCGCACCACGTCCAGGGTGGTGCCGATGGCGGCGGCCGCCTCGTTGAGCAGCGCCAGTCGCTGCCGTGCCCAGTACTGCTCGCTGCTGTCGAAGCCCGCCAGCGCGACGCCGGTCATCTCGCCGGCTTCGTCGCGGACCGGCCACATCTCGAAGTTCCAGGCGTGCTCGCGGTTGCTGGAGGGCGCGCCCGTGAAGCTCTCGTAGCGGACCGGCCGGCCCGTGTCGGCGACCTGGCGCAGCTTGCCGAGGAACCCGCGGCTGTGTTCGCCGTCCTCCACGGTGTCCGGGAAGTGCCTGCCGAGCAGGACCTCCTCCGGCACTCCCATCACCCGGCAGGCCGCGCCGTTGAGGCGCAGGTAGCGCTGTTCGGTGTCGAAGACGGACATCGAGAGGGAGGCCTGCTCGAAGGCGCGGGCGCCCAGCGCCGGTTCCGGCGGGCGCGGGCGTTCGGTGGTGACCACGTATCCGCCCGGCTCACCGTCGCGGCCCAGTACGGCGCTGGCCCGGACCGTGACCGGCACCGGGGAGCCGTCCCGGTGGCGCAGCACGAGGTCACCCTCCAGCGCGGCCAGGACGTCGGGCGACGGGGCATGGGCGAGCAGTTCCCGCGCCGCCCGCCCCACGGCCTCCTCCGCCGCGTATCCCGTCAGCCGCCGGGCACCCTCGCTCCACCCGGTCACCATGCCCCGGCCGTCGAGGACCGCCGCAGCGGAGACGTGCTCCATATCGTCCAGAATGGTCCCTTTGGCGCACCGCATCAACCGCGGTGCGGCCCGAGGGGGCCGCCGGTCACTTCCCGTGGGCGCGCAGCGCTGCCAGGGCCCGGTCGGCGTGGGTGTTCATCCGCAGCTCGCTGCGGACGACCTCGACGACCGTCCGGTCCGGCGCGATCACGAAGGTGACCCGCTTGGTGGGTGCCAGGGAGAACCCGCGCCTGACGCCGAACCTCTCGCGGACCGCGCCGTCGGCGTCGGACAGCAGCGGCATGCCGAGGTGGTGCTCTCCGGCGAACTCCTGCTGGCGTTCGACGGCGTCTCCGCTGATGCCGACCGGCCGCGCGCCGGCCGCGGCGAACTCGGCGGCGAGATCACGGAAGTGGCAGGCCTCCGCGGTGCAGCCCGCCGTCAGGGCCGCCGGGTAGAAGAACAGCACCACCGGCCCGTCGGCGAGCAGTCCGGAGAGGCTGCGGTCGGTGCCGGTCTCGTCGGGCAGCGAGAAGTCCTCGACCGTGTCGCCGACCTCCGGGAGCCCGCTCACGACCGTCCTCCCGCGTTCGCCGCGGCGGCGTTCCGGGCGACGCCGCGGGCCCACAGCACGAGGGGCACCTGGAGCGGCAGCCGTCCGAGGGCCGCGGCCTTCAGCGGGGTGGGGCGGTGGCGCCAGTCCACGGCCATCTTGACGTTGGCGGGGAAGACGCCGACGAAGAACGCGGCGGCGGTCAGCGCGGTGGCCTTGCGGGTGCGGGGCACCGCGAGACCGGCGGCCAGCGCCAGTTCGACGGCGCCGCTGGCGTACGTCCAGACCCTGGGCGAGCCGGGCAGCGACCGGGGAATCGTGGCGTCGAACTGACGTGGTGAGGCGAAGTGGGCGACACCCGCGGTGGCCAGCAGGCCGGCGAGCAGCAGGGGCGAGCGTTCGGACCGTGACACGGTTCCTCCTCTGATGACCTGCCGCGCGATATTACTGGACGGTAGTTGCGGGTGTGACCACCGCGTCGCCCCCGACCGGTGTCACCGCGCGGGTCAGCCGGTCCTCGTGGGGTCGGCGGCCCGCTCGGCCCCGTCCTCCGCGTGCGAGAGGAAGTCGTCGACCATGCGGTGGAAGAGGGTGGCGAGCTGCCGCAGATCCTCGGGCGACCAGTCGGCCAGCGCCAGCATCATGCCCCGGGAGCCCGCCTCGCGGACGCGGTCGACGGCCACCTGACCCGCCTCGGTGAGCTGCACGCGCTGCGCACGCCGGTCCTCCGGGTCGGGCACCCGGGTGACGTAACCGGACTTCTGCAACTGCTGCACGGTGCGCGTGACGTGGGACGCCTCGACCCCCAGCCGGTTGGCCAGTTCTCCCGGACGCAGCGGCTCGGAGTCGGCGATCCGGCGCAGCAGCGCCACGGCGGCCCGGTCGAGCGGCACGCCGGCCAGCGCCATCAGCCGCTCGTGCTGCCGGGCCCGGGTGCTCAGGTACGTGATCCGGGTCAGTGCGCGTTCGATCTCGACGACTTCCGGGGACGCGGGGACATCGGGCAGCGGTGAGGTGGACATGTGACCCACTTTACCATCTTGTTGCGTAACTCAAGTAATCTACGGATGCCGTCCCCGCGCGCGACATCGGGCCGAAACCTCCCGCCACCGCCACTCCTCCGCGGTGACGGGCGCCGTCCACATGCCGGGGATCGCGTCGGCCGGACCCGTGACCGCGTCCTGCCATGTGCCCCGCGGGGCTGGAGCGCCGGCGACCGACGACAACGCCGCTGACGCGCGTTCCACACCCCGCGCCTCCGCCGTGATCGGCCGACAGCTCCCGGGTACTAAAGTAAGTCAAGCATCTGACTTAACTTCGGTCGAGTTCAGTCGCCCGTCGCGAGTTCGGCCCGTCCACCACCTCCGGAGGCTCCTTCATGTCCGACGCCCCTGCCCGACCCGGCGACGCCGGAGGCGGCCCACCGCCGCGGACGAACGCCGTGGTGGCGGTGCTGGCCTTCGCCGGAATCGTCGTCGCGCTGATGCAGACCCTGGTCATCCCGATCGTGCCCGAGCTGCCCAAGCTGCTCGACGCCCCCGCGTCCGACACCGCCTGGGCGGTCACGGCCACGCTGCTGGCCGGCGCGGTCGCCGTCCCCGTGGTGGGCCGCCTCGGCGACATGTTCGGCAAGCGCCGGATGCTGCTGGTCAGCGTCGTCCTGCTGGTGACCGGCTCCGTGGTGTGCGCGCTCAGCGACCAGCTGGTCCCGCTGGTCGTCGGCCGCGCGCTGCAGGGCATGGCGTCCGGCGTCATCCCCCTCGGCATCAGCATCATGCGCGACGAACTGCCCGCCGAGCGGCTGGCCGGCTCCACCGCCCTGATGAGCGCCTCCCTGGGCGTCGGCGGCGCCCTCGGTCTGCCGACCGCCGCACTGATCGCCGACCACTTCGACTGGCACATGCTGTTCTGGAGCTCCGCCGCGATGGGCGTGATCGCCTTCGTGCTGGTCCTGCTGACCGTGCCCGAGTCGCCGGTGCGCAGCGGAGGCCGCTTCGACGTGATCGGCGCCCTGGGCATGGCCACCGGACTGGTGTGCCTGCTGCTGGCGGTCTCCAAGGGCGCCGACTGGGGCTGGGGCAGCGGCACCACGCTGGGCCTGTTCGTGACGGCCGTGGTCGTGCTGGTGGTGTGGGGCGTCTTCGAACTGCGCACCGACCAGCCGCTCGTCGACCTGCGCACCACCGCCCGGCGCCAGGTGCTGGTCACGAACCTCGCCTCGATCGCGATCGGCTTCTCGATGTTCGCGATGTCCCTGGTCCTGCCGCAGCTCCTGCAGCTCCCCGCGCAGACCGGCTACGGGCTGGGCCGGTCGCTGCTGACCGCCGGTCTGGTCATGGCGCCGTCCGGCCTGGTCATGATGGCCACCGCCCCGGTGTCCGCCGCCGTTTCCAAGGCCAGGGGCCCCAAGGTCACCCTGATGATCGGCGCGCTGATCGTGGCGGCGGGCTACGGCATCGACATCGTGCTGATGTCCGAGGTCTGGCATCTGGTCCTGGTGTCCTGTGTGATCGGCGCCGGTATCGGCTTCACCTACGGCTCTATGCCCGCCCTCATCATGGGCGCGGTGCCGGCGAGCGAGACGGCCGCCGCGAACAGCCTCAACACCCTGATGCGGTCCATCGGCACGTCGGTGGCCAGCGCGATCGCGGGCGTCATCCTGTCCCACATGACCGTCGACTTCGGCGGCTACGCCCTGCCCTCGGAGAACGGCTTCAGGACGGTGATGGCCCTCGGCGCCGGGGCGGCTCTGCTCGCCTGCGCCGTGGCCTCCTTCATCCCGCGCCAGCGCGTCGCCGTGACCGCGGCGGTGGCGCCCACGGCCGCGGAGACGACGGCGGACGCACCCTCGGCGCGCTGAGGACACGGCCCGGTGACCGCGAGCCCACCAGGGTCCGCGGTCACCGGGCCGCGGTCGCCTGACAGGACTTCGGCACGTCCGCGGCGGACCGGAACGCAGCCCCGGGACGACACGGCCGTACGAGGTCCGGTCCCGCGACCGCGCGGGCATGCGCGGCTGTGGCCGACGCGGCAGGCACACGCGTCGCGGCACCCCGACCGGCCGCAGCCGGTGCCAGGCCCGTCGTTCGGGTCGTACGGCGGGACGCGGGGCAGGGCACGCGCGTCCGCGCCGCAAGGTCCGCACGACAGGCCGAGGACGACAGACAGTCCAAAGCCCGCCCGGACGCGGCCCCAAGCACACCGGAGCGGCCACACCCGCCTGGCACGGCCGTGCCAGGCGCATGCCGGCCCCCACGGCTCCCCGAAGCCGGGCACCCGCGGCCCCCGACTCGTCGCGCCGGCCCACCGGTCGGGCCCGGTGCGGGCCGCGCCGCCGCCGCCGCGCGGTGGAGCCGTCAGTTCTCCGCGAGCTTGTCCAGCCACTGCTGGAGGAGAGCCGCCTCGACCGCCGTGAACGACCGCGGCGGTCGTGCCCGCAGGCGGGCCGCGAGGGTGGCGGCCGCGCCGGGGACGCCCTCCGGCTCCCCGGGCTCGGCGGGGCGGGTCAGTGAGTCGATGACGGAGTCCCGCAACCGGGCGGAGAAACCGGCGTCGGGGTACTGCTCCGGTCTGGTGAGCAGGGACAGCGCGGCTCCGACGTTCGCGGACATGATCACCCGGGTGGCGAGGGCGGGCGGCACGGTCAGGCGTCCGGCGGCCGCGCAGCGCTCCAGGATGCCGTGGAGCAGGGCGTGCGCCTCCTGGGCCGCCGCGGGCGGGGCGGTCAGTCCGGGCGAGTACATCAGGCGGTAGTGGTTGGGGTGTTCCAGCGCGAAACGCATGTGGTTGTCCCAGCCGTGCCGCAGGTCCTCGACGGGGTCCTCGCCGGGGCGGGCGGCCCGCTTGGAGGCGAGGTACTCCTCGAACCCGCGGTCCACGACCGCGGCCAGCAGCCCCGCCTTGTCGCCGAAGAGGCGGTACAGCATCGGCGCCCCGACCCCCGCCGCCTCGCAGACGGCGCGGGTGGAGACGTCGGCGACCGGCGCCTCGGCCAGCAGGGCCGTGGCCGCTTCCAAGATCTTCTCCCGCGCGTTCATGGGTCCACCGTACGCCATTCGTAGCACCGATACGAAAGAGGAATAGCAACGCTACGACTCTGTGTTACCGTCGATACGAGAAGAACGTAGCGCCGCTAACAAAGGATGCAGTCATGACCACTCAGCCCACCGCCAAGCAGCGCGTCGCGATCGTGACCGGTGGATCGCGCGGCATCGGACGCCAGGTCGCCCAGCGGCTCGCCGCCGACGGATTCGCCGTCGTCGTCGGGTACGCGGGCAACCAGGACGCGGCCGACGACGTCGTGCGCACCATCGAGACGGCCGGCGGCAGCGCCGTCGCCGCCCGGGCGGACGTCGCCGACGAGGACGCCGTCGCGGCCGTGTTCGACCTGGCGCAGAACACGTACGGCGGAGTCGACGCCGTCGTGCACGCGGCCGGCCGGATGCCGCTGTCCCCCGTCGTGGACCTCGACCTCGCCGAGCTCGACGCCCTGTACCGCACCAACATCCGCGGCACGTTCGTCGTCGACCAACAGGCGGCCCGCAGGCTGCGCCCCGGCGGCGCGCTCGTCAACTTCTCCACCTCGGTACTCGCGCTCGCCTTCCCCGGCTACGGCGCCTACGCCGCGAGCAAGGGCGCGGTCGAGGCCCTGACCCTGATCCTCGCCCGGGAGATGCGCGGCCGTGACGTGACCGTCAACGCCGTCGCGCCCGGCCCCACCGCCACCGAGCTGTTCCTCGACGGCAAGGACGAGGAGACCGTCGCCCGCCTCGCCGCGCAGGCCCCGCTGGAGCGCCTGGGGACGCCCGAGGACATCGCCTCCGTCGTGTCGTTCCTCGTCGGTCCGGCCGGCCGCTGGGTCAACGGGCAGGTGCTGCGGGCGAACGGCGGCATCGTCTGACGCGCCGCACCCCCTCCCGTCACCGGCTCTCGTGACGCTCCGCGCCCCCTCTCGTCACCGGTCCGCCTGACGCACCGCACCCCCACTCCCGTCACCGCCTCGCCGGACGCGCCGCACCACCCCTCCTCCCGACGGCGACGCCGGCTGACGCCGGCTGACGCCGTTCAGGCGAAATGCCCCGCCGCGGGGCGTGCCGCGGGGTGGAGGCGTCGAGAACTGAGCAGTGCGCCTCCCGCCGATCGCCCCCATGCTCGCCACGCCCGGCTCCCTGCCGCCCGCCGCCGAGGACACCCGCTGGGCCTACGAGACCAAGCAGGACGGCCAGCGCGCCGTGGTCTACCTGCCCGGGGACGGCAGCGTGACGCTCCGCGCCCGGTCCGGGGAGGACATCACCGCCGCCTACCCCGAACTGCACGCACTGGGCGGCGCCCTGGGCACCACGCCCGCCGTGCTGGACGGGGAGATCCTCGCCCTGGACGCGCGGGGCCGCGCCGACTTCCAGCTGCTGCAGTCCCGGATGGGCCTCGCGCACGCCCCCGGCAGGGCCGCGCGCCGGGCCGCGGAGGTCCCGGCGCACCTGGTGCTGTTCGATGTGATGCACCTGGGCGGGAGCCCCCTGCTCCCGGTGCGTTACGCGCGGCGGCGCCGGCAGCTGGAGGAGCTGGACCTCGCCGGACCCTCCTGGTCGACCCCCGCCGCGATCGTCGGACACGGCGTTCAGGCGCTGCGCGCCACCCGCGAACACGGCCTGGAGGGCCTGGTCTGCAAGCGGCTGGACTCGGTGTACGAAGCCGGTGTGCGCTCACGCGCCTGGATCAAGATCCGCAACATGCGCAGCGAGGACGTCGTGGTCGGCGGCTGGCTGCCCGGCCGGGGCAGACTCACCGGACTGCCGGGCGCCGTCCTGGTCGGCCAGCGCGCCGCCGGGACCCTGCGGTACGTCGGCGGCGTGGGCACCGGCTGGAGCGAGGGCGAACGTCTGCGCCTGGCCGAACTGCTGCGGGACGCCGCGACCGATGTCTGCCCCTTCACCCCGGTGCCGCCGGTCGCGGGCGCCCACTGGGTGCGGCCCCTGCTGGTCGGCGAGGTCCGCTACAGCACCCGGACCCGGGCCGGGATGCTGCGGCAACCGTCCTGGCTGCGGCTGCGCACCGACCTCACCCCCGAGCAGTCGTCGGCGGACCTCCCGGACGACAGCGTCTGACCGGGCGGCGGGAACCAACCGTTGAACTGCCCTTCACATCGGGTACGCCCGTGGCCCTTGGCGCGGCAGTGAAAAGCCGGGAAGCTGAACTCCCTTACCCCCCACAGCCGTTGGGCTGCGCCCCAGAAGGAGGACGCGGTGTCGTCTTCG
Organism: Streptomyces sp. NPDC005574; assembly: GCF_040605435.1. Classification (NCBI taxonomy): domain Bacteria; kingdom Bacillati; phylum Actinomycetota; class Actinomycetes; order Kitasatosporales; family Streptomycetaceae; genus Streptomyces; species Streptomyces sp. NPDC005574. The sequence goes on along the minus strand of NZ_JBEXCW010000038.1, from coordinate 9,347 downwards.
AAGAGGTCCACCCTGCACCGGCGGAGATGGCTCACCGGACTCACCGGAGCCGTCGCTCTCGTCGTGGCCTTCCCCACCGCCGCCTTCGCGGCCCCGCCGACGGCCCTTCCGGCCAACGCCGAGGCCGGCGAGAACACCTTCCAGCCCGCCTTCGACTACGACACCGACGGCTGCTACCCCACACCGGCCATCGGCCCCGACGGCACCGTCAACGGCGGCCTCAACCCGAGCGGCGCGCTCAACGGCAGCTGCCACGACGCCTCGGACCTCGACAACACCAACGGCTACTCGCGCTCCAAGTGCAACAACGGCTGGTGCGCCTACATGTACGGGCTGTACTTCGAGAAGGACCAGGCCGTGGCGGGCAGCGGCCTCGGCGGGCACCGCAACGACTGGGAGCACGTCGTGGTGTGGGTGCAGAACGACCAGGTCCAGTACGTGTCGACCTCCAACCACGGCTCGTTCACCGTGCACGCGGCCTCCACCGTGCGCTTCGAAGGCACCCACCCGAAGATCGTCTACCACAAGGACGGCATCGGCACGCACTGCTTCCGGCTGGCGAACACCAACGACGAGCCGCCGGAGAACCACAAGCACACCTGGCAGTACCCGCCGCTGGTCGGCTGGAACGGCTATCCCGCGGGCCTGCGGGACAAGCTCAGCGCGTACAACTTCGGCAGCGCCAACTTCGGCCTGAAGGACGGCAGCTTCGCCTCGCACCTCTCGTCGGCCAAACCGTCCGGAATCCCGTTCGACCCCAACGCCTGACCGGCGCGACTACCGGGCCCGGGGCGCAGGCCCCGGGCCCGGGACGCCTTCCGGGCGGTGTGCCGACCGCGACGGCAGTGACCGGGACCACCGCCTGGAAGCGGGCGTTACGGCACGGACGTACCTCCCCGAAGGTCTATCGTGTCCGCATGTCTGTGCCCGAACTGATCCGTATCGTCTCCCGCGACTCCCCGATGGCTCTCGCCCAAGTGGAGCGGGTACGCGCCGAGTTGGCCCTGCGTCACCCCGGTGTGCGCACCGAGGTCGTGCCGGTGAGGACGACCGGGGACAAGTGGCTGGGCGATCTGTCCCTGGTCGAGGGCAAGGGCGCGTTCACCAAGGAGGTGGACGCGGCGCTGCTGGCCAGGGAGGCCGATCTCGCCGTCCACTGCGTCAAGGACGTGCCGGCCGACCGGCCGCTCCCGGCGGGCACCACGTTCGCCGCGTTCCTGCGGCGGGACGACATCCGCGACGCCCTGGTCCACCCGGGCGGGCTCACCCTGGACGAACTGCCCGCCAAGACACGCGTGGGCACCTCCTCGGTCCGCCGGGTCGCCCAGCTGGCGGCCAGTCACCCGCACCTGGACTGCGTGCCGTTCCGCGGCAACGCCAACCGGCGGCTGGAGAAGCTGGCGGCCGGCGAGGCGGACGCCCTGCTGCTCGCGGTCTCCGGTCTGGAGCGCATCGGCCGGCAGGACGTGATCAGCGACGTCCTCTCCCCCGAGACGATGATGCCGCCGATCGGCGCGGGCGTCCTCGCCCTCCAGTGCCGCGAGGGCGACCTCGACGTCATCGACGCGGTCAGTGAGCTCGGCGACCCGGACACCCACCGGGAGGCGACCGCGGAACGCATGTTCCTGCACGTCCTCCAGGGCCACTGCAACAGCCCGATCGCCGGCTACGCGAAGGTGGACGGCACCGGTGAGCTGTCCCTGCGGGCCTGTGTGTTCACCCCGGACGGCAAGACCCGGCTGAACGCCCACGAGTGGGCGGGACGGCTGGACCCGGCCACCCTCGGCACCTCGGTCGCCGTGGCCCTGCTGCGTCAGGGCGCCCGCGAGATCATCGACGGTATCCCGCACTGAGCAGGCGGTCCGCCCTCGGGAGGTCGGGCGCCGGACCGGGCCCGCCGGAGGCCGGCCGCCGAGCGCCCGGGGCCAGTCGGGCGCCTGACCGTCGGACGAAGGCGGCCGGGGGCGGACGGTCAGGCGGGACCCACGGTCAGGCGGTGCCTTCCTCCGCCTGGTCCCGCAGGAAGTTGCTCACCTGGTGCGCGAGGCTCTCCCGCCCCGCCGCGTGGGCGCGCTGCTCGTCGACGCCGATGCCTCCGGCCCACAGCCGGCGGTCGGTCCACTCCTCGTCGACCCGCAGCTGGATCTGGACGTCGACCTGACCCAGGGCCGCCTCCGGACCGGCCGCGTAGAGCACGGCGGTGGCCCGGCGCAGCGGATGGACGTCGAAGCCCTCGATGAACTGGGTGTTGCGCCAGTCGATGAACGCGCTCTCCCCGTCGGAGCCGACCCGGACGTCGATCTGGCCGTCCTCCAGGTGGATGCCGAAGTGCCGGCTGCCGCGGTTCTCCACGGTCACCCTGAGACTGAAGTACGTGAGTCCCTCGGCGGCGTCGTCCCGCCCGCGCGGCGGGTCGCCCGCCTCCAGACGGTGGACGCGGACACGCAGACCGGCATGTTCGTCGTACTCCTGCCAGTCCCCGACCACGTTCGGCTCGTACACGGTGCACCTCTTCGACCTCAGAGAGCTGCTTCCTATCTGTGGGCTCAGCGCACTGTCAAATGAGCGGAATGCGCTGTGGCCAGCGAATTCGTCCCCTTGATCGGTGATCAAGCCGTGCGCAGGAAGAATCCCCCGGCCGGGCCGACAACGGTGTCCGCGGGCGTGCCGCACATCACGTTCCGTCGCATGATCAACGGGCCGGCCGTCCGAGGGGCGAGAAGGCCGCCGCGATGCCGGGTGCGGCGGTCCCACCGGGCGACCCAGGAGAGTACCTATTGACCGTTAATGGCCCGATTTGTTTCGACGGGGAGACCGAGGGAATCCGAATTCCAGTGCTTCGGACAGGAGGCACGTTCGGCGGGAGTCGGCACTCGGTCCCCGGTCCTTACGTCCGGTCCGGGGCGCGTCTCCCGCGGTGTCTGTCCCTTCAGCACCCGTCGAGGAGGTGCGTGCCATGCGCATCACCACCAGAACGAAGCCGCATCCGCACGACGACGCCCCCGACACCATCGAGGCGTTCGTCCGGCTGGCGGCACTGCCCGAGGGTCCGCAGCGCAAGGCGCTCCGGGACGAACTGATCCGGCTGTGGCTGCCCATGGCGGAGCGGATCGCGGTCCGGTTCCGGGGACGCGGCGAGGCCCTGGAGGACCTCTACCAGGTGGCCGCGCTGGGCCTGGTCAAGGCGGTCGACCACTACGACCCCGACCACGGAAGCCGCTTCGAGGCGTACGCCGTGCCCACCGTCACCGGGGAGATCAAACGCCACTTCCGCGACCACCTGTGGACGCTGCATGTGCCGCGCCGGGTCCAGGACCTGCGCAACCGGGTGCGCCAGGCGATGAAGGAGCTGTCGCCGACCACGTCGGGGCAGGGCCCGTCCGTCACCGAGATCGCCGCGTTCACGCAGCTGAGCGAGGACGAGGTGCGCACCGGCATGGAGGCCCTGGAGTGCTTCTCCACGCTGTCGCTGGAGGCCGAGATGCCCGGCACCGACGGGTACGCGCTGGCGGACACCATCGGCCGGCCGGACCCGGGGTACGACGTCGTGGTCGACCGGGTGGCCGTCCGGCCCTGTCTGGACGCGCTGCCGGAGCGTGAGCGCACGATCCTCTACCTGCGCTTCTACAAGGGGATGACGCAGAGCGCGATCGCGGAGCGGCTCGGGATCTCACAGATGCATGTCTCCCGGCTGCTCAGCGGCTGCTTCGACCGCCTCCGCGACGAGGTCCTCAACGAGAGCCGCTGACGACGCTGCGGAACGGTCCCGGCGTCTTCTCAGCCCTCGGGCGTGCCCGGTACCTGCGAGGGGCCGTGCCGGTCGAGGGCGTCCTCGAGTTCGGCACGGATCTGCTCGGGCATCACCCCGGCCCGCCCCCAGACGAGGATCAGGTCGGCGACGTTGCGCAGTTTGATGTTGGTGTGCTGCGACACGTCCTTCAGCACCTGCCACGCCTGCCGGGGGGTGACTCTGCCGAGCGCGACGATCATGCCGATCGCCTGGTCCACGACAGCGTGCGAGGCGACGGCCTCCTTCAGCTGCTGTACCTCTTCCTGCAGCCGGCAGATGCGGTCCCCCTCCTCCACGGGTTCGCGAGAGGTCGATGCCACCTGTCCATCTTGTCACCGGGGGCCCCCGCATCCGTTCGTGAGCCGGTCGTGTCACCGCCCGGGACGGTCCCGCCGCCCCGGGCGTGAGCCGGTCGCGTCACCGTTTCGACGCAGCCGCCGGGGTACTCGGCAGGCGGACCAGCGGGTTCCGGCCGGAGACTGGGGTGAGACCCCGGGCCCGGGCCGACGAGACCAGGACACGACTGCCATGACGCACGACTCGAGACTCTCCGCCGGCACGACCGACGTCTTCTCCACCCACTCCGTCTTCGGGGCGCCCTGCTGGGTGAGCCTGACCAGCCGTGACGTCGGGGCCACCGAGGACTTCTACACCGCCGTGCTCGGCTGGCGGTGGCGGACGGCCCAGCTGGGCGACCGGTTCCGGGTCGCGCTGGCGGACGGCACACCCGTCGCCGGGATCGCCGCGGTGGCCTCCATGTGGCAGATGGCGGTGGCCTGGACGGCTTACTTCGCCGTACCCGACGCGGACCAGGTGGTGGCGCGGGTGCAGGAGCGCGGCGGTACGGCGGCGGTCGGCCCGATCTCCTTCCCGCCCGGACGGGCCGCACTGCTGGCCGACCGGGACGGCGCGACCTTCGGCGTATGGGAGGGTCAGCTCGTCGCCAACTGGGACAGGTGGCGCCACGCGCAGCCCGCCTTCATCCGGCTCCACACCCGCGACGCCTTCGACGCCGCCATCTTCTACGGCGAGGTCCTCGACTGGGCGTCGGAGAGCGGCGGCTGCTGCGAGGTCGGGTACGAGGGCGGCGAGGTGGTGCTGCGCAACGAGGGTGACGTGGTGGCGCGTATCGAGTCCGGGGCACTGGGCTCGGCACCCGACCCCACCGTCCGGCCGCACTGGCAGGTCCACTTCGCGGTGTCGGACGTGGCCACCTGCGCCCGGGCGGCGGAGCGGCACGGCGGCAGTGTCCTGGCCGAGAACGGCACCGAGGCCGTACTGCGCGATCAGGACGGCGCCCAGTTCACCGTGACCTCACGCCACGAGCGGTGACCTGTCGCCACGGGCAGTGATACGACGCCGGTGGTGGCCCGGCGCCACGAGCGGCGACATCACGCCACGAGCGGTGACCTGACGCCACGAGCGGTGATACGACGCCGGTGGTAGCCCGGCCCCGCGGTGGTGGCCCGGCGCCGCGAGCGGCGACTTCGCCCCACCGCAACGGCTCCGCCCTCGCGTCACCGCCCCCGACTTCGCGTCCCCGCCCCCGACCTCGCGCCACCCGCACCGGCACCGGTACCGGCACGGGTACGGGTACCGGTCGTGACCTCCGGCGCATCCGCGTCGGCCGCGCGTCACCGCGGCCGACCGGGCGCCGCCCCTCAGCGGGTCCCGCGGGAGGGCCTCGACAGCAGGACCAGACTCCGTGCCTCGACGGTCAGTTCCGTGCCCGCCTTGTGCTCCGACTCGTCGGGCCCGCCCAGCGGATCACCGGTGTCGATCAGGGTCGTCCAGCGCTCGCCGTAGGTGATGTCGGGCAGCCGGAAGTCCACCGGCTCCCAGTAGCTGTTGAGCAGGAGCAGGAAGGAGTCGTCCACCACGGGCCGGCCGCGCGGCCCGGGCTCGGCGATGGCGTCGCCGTTGAGGAAGACCCCGACGCTGTGCGCGTCGGAGCGCTGCCAGTCCTCGTCCGTCATCTCGCGCGCGTCCGGCAGCAGCCACACGAGGTCGGGAAGCGGCTGGCCGGCGTGCCGGACGGTCTCGCCGAGGAAGAACCGGCGGCGGCGCAGCACGGGATGCTCGGCACGCAGCCCGATGACGTACCGGGTGAAGTCCCGCAGCGACTCCTGTTCCGCCGTCAGCTCCCAGTCGATCCAGGACACGGCGTTGTCCTGGCAGTAGGCGTTGTTGTTGCCGCGCTGGGTGCGGCCGAGTTCGTCGCCGTGGCAGAGCATCGGGATGCCCTGCGAAAGTAGCAGCGTGGCAAGGAAGTTGCGTTGCTGGCGGGCGCGCAGTTCCAGCACGGCGGGGTCGTCGCTCTCTCCCTCGGCCCCGCAGTTCCACGACCGGTTGTCGCTCTCGCCGTCCCGGTTGTCCTCGCCGTTGGCCTCGTTGTGCTTGTCGTTGTAGGAGACCAGGTCGCGCAGGGTGAAACCGTCGTGCGCGGTCACGAAGTTGACGCTGGCGCGGGGACGGCGTCCGTTGTGCGCGTACAGGTCGGAGGAACCGGTGAGCCGGGACGCGAACTCGCCGAGCGTGTGCGGTTCCGTCCGCCAGAAGTCCCGTACCGCGTCCCGGTACTTGCCGTTCCACTCCGACCACAGGGGCGGGAAGTTGCCGACCTGGTAGCCTCCCTCGCCGACGTCCCACGGTTCCGCGATCAGCTTGACGCGGCTGATCACCGGGTCCTGCTGGATCAGGTCGAAGAACGCCGACAGCCGGTCGACCTCGTGGAACTGCCGGGCGAGCGTGGCCGCGAGGTCGAAGCGGAAGCCGTCGACGTGCATCTCGGTGACCCAGTAGCGCAGCGAGTCCATGATCAGCTGGAGCACGTAGGGGTGGCGCATCAGCAGGCTGTTGCCGGTGCCGGTGGTGTCGTAGTAGTGCCCCCAGTCGCCGTCGACCAGGCGGTAGTACGACGCGTTGTCGAGGCCGCGGAAGGAGAGGGTCGGGCCCTTCTCGTTGCCTTCGGCGGTGTGGTTGTAGACGACGTCCAGGATGACTTCGAGGCCGGCCGCGTGCAGCGCCTTCACCATGGTCTTGAACTCGGTGACCTGCTGTCCGTCGGTGCCGTGGGCGGCGTAGGCGTTGTGCGGCGCGAAGAAGCCGATGGTGTTGTAGCCCCAGTGGTTCGACAGTCCGCGGTCGTGGAGCACGCCGTCCTGGACGTACTGGTGCACCGGCATGAGTTCGACGGCCGTCACGCCCAGCGAGGTCAGGTGGTCGAGCACCGCGGGGTGCGCGAGACCGGCGTAGGTGCCGCGGAGCTCCGGGGGGACGTCGGGGTGGGTCGCGGTCAGTCCGCGGACGTGGGCCTCGTAGATCACGCTGTCGGCGTAGGGCCGTCTGGGTGGCCGGTCCTCGCCCCAGTCGAAGGCCGGGTCGGTGACCACGCCGAGCATGGTGTGTCCCGCGCTGTCGGACGGGGAGGGGCCACCGGGGGTGCGTTCGAAGAGCGAGGCGTGGTTGTCGGCCTGTCCGTCCACCGCCCGGGTGTACGGGTCGAGCAGCAGCTTCGCCGGATTGCAGCGGTGTCCGAGCGTGGGGGCCCACGGGCCGTGCACCCGGTAGCCGTAGCGCTGTCCCGGTCCGACACCGGGCACGAAGCCGTGCCACACGAAGCCGTCGACCTCGCTCAGCCGCACCTCGCGGTGCCCGCCGTCCTCGTCGACGAGCACGAGGTCGACGCGCTCTGCGACCTCGCTGAACAGCGCGAAGTTGGTTCCCTCGCCGTCGTAGGCGGCACCCAGCGGGTAGGGGTGCCCGCTCCAGGCGGACACCCCTTTCCGATTGCGGCGCGCGGTCACCGGGCGGCCACCAGTACGCCGTCCGGCGCAGTCGCCGCGCCCGCCAGTTGGGCGACGGCGACCTCGTGGGGCAGCAGGAGTCCTTCGCGCAGGCTGGGCGCGGGGGCGGTCGGCACCCGGGGGACGCGTTCGCCGGCCCGGGCCCGCTGCGAGAACCAGATGACCTTGCTGCCGGTGTCGGTGGTGCAGCAGCCCCAGCCGTCGCTCATCGCGGCGATCCGCTCCAGGCAGGCGCGCAGTTCCTGGTCCGGGCGCAGGGTCCGGTTGTTGTCCCCGATGGCGGTGATGAGGTGCTGGCCGGTCCACCACATCTCGATGGACGTGTTCTTGTCCGTCGCGTGTTCGCCGATGGCCTTCAGCAGCAGTTCGGCTCCGTGGCAGACGGGTCCGACCAGGTTCTCCAGGTCCCAGAACCGGAGGTGGGCGGCCAGAATGCGGCTGACCTGTCCGACCCGTTCGGGGCCGACCTCCACGTCGAGGTGGTAGTAGCAGGGCACTGCGGTCTTCATCGTCGTCGCTCCTCACCGGCGAAGCTCTCGCTCCTCCTCGCCCCCTGCGGGGACTGGCCCCGGACACGAAGCGTGAGCACTGGTCGCTTCTGAGTCAGCTCCAGAGTGCGAGCGCTACGCCATTCGTGCAACACGAGCGACCGGAGGGGTGGTTGAGAATCCAACAAGACGCTGGGTCGCCGTACGTGCACCATGAGTGAAGACCTCGCTGCCCGTGACGGAACCGTGCCCGCGTGCGCACGGCGACCGGCCGGCGGCCGGGAGTACGTGCCTTCGAGACCCTGAAAGGTGAACGTCGCCATGCGGCTGCCGGCCAAGAACGAAGTCGCCCGCCACCTGCGCCGGTACCGGGCCTGGGAACGCATGATGCTCGCCGCTCCCGCCGACCGGGATCTGCGCGCCACGTTCGAGGACTCGGGCTACACGCTGTGCGTGCTGATGGGCAAGCGGTGTGCGCGCGAGGCTGCGGACGCCGCCGACCGGTATCTGCGCACGACCCTGTCGGCCTATCTGCGGGAGCAGGACGAACGGCCGCATCCGGGCGCCGTGGTCCGCCGGGGCCCGCCCGCGGCCGACCGGCGCTCCCCCGCCGGAAGGTGACCCTTCCGGCGCAACTCGGTTCTCGGCCGGGCCAACAGGCCCGGCCTTCAGCACGGCGGAGGTGACACCCATGAGTTCGACCCCGATCGGCCGTATCCCGGTGCGCGATGTCCGTCCGGCCGTGGAGTGCGGCAGGCGTCCGGCGAAGGCGGTCGCCGAAGAGACCTTCCAGGTCTCGGCGACGGTCTTCCGCGAGGGACACGACGCCGTCGGCGCCAACGTCGTCCTGACCGGTCCGGACGGAACGCACGGACCCTGGACCCCGATGCGCGAACTGGCCCCGGGCTCCGACCGGTGGGGAGCCGCCATCACCCCGGACGCGGTGGGCCGCTGGACCTACCGCGTCGAGGCGTGGGGCGACCCGGTGGCCACCTGGCGCCATGTCGCCCGGATCAAGGTCCCGGCGGGCATCGACACCGGGCTGGTCCTGGAGGAGGGCGCGGACCTGTACGCGCGGGCGGCCTCGGGAGTACCGGACGGCCCCTCGCGTACGGCGGTCATGGCCGCGGCGCGGACGCTGCGCGACGACACCCTGCCGGTCGCCACGCGGCTGGCGGCGGCGTTGACGCCGGAGGTGGACGCGGTGCTGGCGCGGTATCCGCTGCGTGAGTACGTGAGCGCGTCGGCGTCGCGGGAGTTGCT